>CALFIA010000264.1 GCA_937876275.1 uncultured Actinomycetes bacterium
AGTGTGTCTCGATGATGGGACTGATCACTTCCCGCGCACTGACCCCGCGATCATCGTCTTGGTCACCGATGCCGATGATCGGGCACTGCTCGGCCGTCAGGCAGTGTGGCAGGAGGGCTTCTTCTCCACCCTCGCCGGTTTCGTCGAGTCAGGGGAGTCCGCCGAGGCTGCACTGCGCCGCGAGGTATTCGAGGAGTCGGGCGTCACGATCAGCACTGACCCCGCCGACATCGTGTACCTGGGCAGTCAGCCCTGGCCGTTCCCGTGCTCGCTGATGCTGGGGTATCACGCCAAGGCCATTGACCCCACGATCAATGTCGATGGTTCCGAGATCGTCGAGGCGATGTGGATCAGTCGCGCTGAGTTGCTCGCCGCCTGCGAGAAGGGCGAGGTGCGACTGCCTCCGTCGATCTCGATCGCGCGCAAGCTCATCGAGCGCTGGTACGGCGGCGTGCTGCCCGAGTCGTTCTCCCGGGCCTAGAGATCCTCGGTCGGGTAGCGATACCCGCAGTACCTGCACACCCGAGCCTCGCGCGCGATCTTCTCGGCGCAGTCAGGGCACTTCTTGTAGGCCTCGTTGCGTCCGAACCATCGGCGCGGATCAAAGAATGACGTGATGGCCTCATGCGGTGCCTGCACGCTGGCTGCGCAGTAGGCCGATAGTCGCGTCGCCTCCTCGGCAAGCTTTCCGTCGGCTTGCATCGAGATCTCTGCAGCCATGAGCCCGAGCGACGCCATGCCTTCCGCGTCGCGCTGCATGGCGCTATCGCTGGCAAGTGACCAGCCCATGCTGACCGCACCGGCAAAGTCACCGCGATCAACGGCGATGCGGATATTCGCCAGGGAGTCCTTGGCCATGCGTGAGCCGGGCTAGAGCCCGAGCTTCTCCTTGACCTGCTTGGCAGTCGGGTTGGTCATGGCAGTGCCATCAGCGAAGACCACGGTCGGCACGGTCTGATTGCCGCCATTGACCTTCTCGACAATCGCGGCGGCCTCGGGGTCATGCTCGATGTCGATCTCGGTGAAGGTGATGCCCTCACGGCCGAGCTGCGCCTTAAGGCGCTGGCAGTATCCACACCAGACGGTGCTGTACATGATCGGCTTCTCGACGGCTGCGATGTCACTCATAGGAAGTAGCGTAGCGGCGTGGAGAACACCGCTGCGCGCATCCTGGCGGGCCTTGATGACGAGCAGCGGGCGGTGGCCGAGGCCGTCGAAGGCCCTGTCGTTGTCCTGGCCGGTGCGGGCACGGGCAAGACCCGGGCGATTACCCATCGCATTGCCTATGGGGTTGAGACAGGTGCTCATGATCCGCGCCGCAGCCTGGCGGTCACCTTCACCAATCGAGCGGCGGGCGAGATGCGCGGGCGCCTTCGCGCCCTTGGTGTCGAGGGTGTGCAGGTGCGTACCTTTCATGCGGCCGCGCTGCGCCAGCTTCGCTACTTCTGGCCGCGCCTGAGCGGCAACGCCTTCCCTGAACTCATCGCGAGCAAGTCGCGCCTGGTCGTCGAGGCTGCACGCACGGCCGGTCTTGCCACGAACTCCGCGCTGCTTCGCGATCTCGCCTCCGACATCGAATGGGCGAAGGTCAGTCAGCTTGATGCCGAAGGGCTACTGACCTCACCGCTGGCCGCGAGCAGGAACTGGTCGGTCGACCTGGCTCAGTTCGCGAAGGTGTTCTCAGCGTATGACGAGATCAAGCACGATCGCGGTCTGCTCGACTTCGAAGATGTATTGCTCGTCACCGTCGGTGCGTTGACCACGCGCCCCGACATCGCCGACGAGATTCAGTCGGCCTATCGCTGGTTCACGGTCGACGAATATCAAGACGTCAACCCGCTGCAGCACCGGTTGCTCACCTTGTGGCGCGGCGATCGTGATGACCTCTGTGTTGTCGGCGATGCGAGTCAGACCATCTACTCGTTCACCGGTGCGCGCTCGGAATACCTCCGTACCTTCCGCACCGAGTTTCCTGACGCCACGGAAGTTCGGCTGGTGCGCTGCTATCGCTGCACACCCGAGATCGTCAGTGTCGCCAACTCGGTGATCTCCTCGAGCCCTGGCGCACTGGCGCTCGTCTCGCAGCAGCCGGCTGGCCCCGAGCCCACCATCGAATCCTGCGCCGATGATCCCGACGAGGCGATGACCGTCGCCAACCGCATTCGCGCGCGTATCGACTCCGGTGTCGCCCCGCGCGATATTGCCGTGCTCTTCCGCGTGAACGCGCAATCAGCCGAGCTCGAGACAGCACTTGCCGATCGAGGTATCCCCGTGGTGATGCGCGGAGTCGAGCGCTTCTTCGATCGCCCTGAGGTGCGCGAGGGCATCACGCGCCTTCGAGGTGCGGCCCGCGCGGGTGGCCTCACCGGCCCGCTCGCTGACGATGTTGCAGCCATTCTCACCTCTGCTGGCTGGACTCCCGAAGCTCCGCGCACGAGCGGCGCCGTGCGCGAGCGTTGGGAATCACTTGCCGCGCTCGTTGCCCTTGCGTCCGAGATCGACGCGCAGGTCGGTGGTGATCTCACGGCGTTCATTGCCGAGCTCGATCATCGTGCCGAGGTGCAGCATGCGCCCACGGCTGACGGGGTCACCTTGGCATCGCTGCATTCGGCCAAGGGTCTCGAATGGGATTCGGTGTATCTCGTCGGCTGCAGTGAGGGCCTGCTGCCGTTGTCGTATGCGGAGTCACCCGAGGCAATCGAGGAAGAACGACGCCTGTGCTACGTCGGCATGACCCGCGCTAAGAACCTCTTGCTCATGACCTGGTCGCGCTCGCGCACGCCGGGCGGTCGAGCCTCGAGAAGCGTGAGTCGATTCATCGCCGCACTTGATGACTCAGCGCCTGAGCGCAGCACCACGGGCGTGATGTCGCGTGGCAAGAGCCGCGGTGAGCGGTCGCGCAAGGGCCCGGCCACCTGCCGCATCTGCGGCAAGGGCTTGGTCACGGCGCCGGAGCGCACGATTGGTCGATGCCGCACGTGCCCATCTACCTATGACGAAGACGTACTCGACAACCTTCGTCGTTGGCGACTTCATCTCTCGCGCGAGAAGAAGGTGCCAGCCTACGTGATCTTCACCGACGCAACGCTCGTCGCACTCGCCGAGCAGATGCCGACAGACGAAGAATCCTTGATGGAGATTCCGGGCATCGGCCCGTCGAAGATCGATCAGTACGGCGAGGCCGTGCTGTCAGTCCTGGAAGCCGGGTACCCAGTCGACGAGGGTTGATCGCACGGGCACTGTCGCCTCGAGTTGGCACAGCACGCCAATGCTGCCGAGCCACACCCGGTGAATGAGTGCGTACGACGGCGGCAGATTGAGCTTCATGCCGATCATGGCGTCGGGATTGCGAATATCGCTGAGCCTGGTGAACTGACCACGAAGCCATTCGCGCGAGAAGCTGAACTCTGCGTGACGCGCGGGCTCGACGAACGGATCGAGGTACTCGAGCAGCTTCTGCGGATCCAGTTCAATGTTGGGGCGGATGAATCCCTCTGCGCGTAGGCCTTCCATTACCGTCTCGGCGTCGCCAGTGCTGGCGATGCGCATGAGCGTGCCCATGGCCAGTGGCAGGCCATCGGGAAGCTGAGCTACGGCACCGAAGTCGAGGACGCAGAACTTGCCGTCGGGAGTGATGCGGAAGTTGCCGGGGTGCGGATCGGCGTGCAGCATGCCCGCGCGTGCGGGGCCGGAGAGCAAGAAGCGCTCGTACATCGTGCCCGCAGCATCGCGCTGCTCCTTGGTGCCCTCGCGGATGATGACAGCCATCGAGACTCCGTCAACCCATTCGGTCACGAGCACATGCGGTGCGGCAGCGAGCACATGCGGAATGAGCACCTCGGGGTCGCCTTCGAAGGCCGCCGCGAACTTCCGTTGATTCTGCGATTCGGCGAGGTAGTCGAGCTCTTCGACAACACGGGCCTTGAGCTCATCGAGCAATGGGCCAATCTCGATACCCGGGATCCACGAGCCGAACAGCTTGCCCATGCGCGCGAGCTGATTGAAGTCAGACATCAGCGCCTTATCGGCGCCGGGGTACTGCACCTTCACGGCTACCACGCGACCGTCATGCCACACGGCCTTATGGACCTGGCCGATCGATGCGGCGGCGGCGGGAACGTCATCGAACTCGGCGAAGCGCTCGCGCCAGTCGGCTCCGAGTTCGTCTTCGAGAATGCGATGGATCTTCTCGGCGGGCAGCGGGGGAGCGGAATCCTGAAGTTTGGTGAGCGCTGCGCGGTACGGGCCGGCGACCTCCTCCGGAAGTGCGGCCTCGAAGATGCTCATCGCCTGGCCGAGCTTCATCGCTCCGCCCTTGAGTTCGCCGAGCACGCTGAACATCTGCTGCGCGGTGCGGGCCTGAAGTTCGGCTGCCACGGCCTCCGCGGGCTTACCGCCGACGCGCTTGCCGAGGCCCCATGCGGTGCGACCCGCATACGCCGCGGGCAGGCTGGCGAGCTTGACGCCGCGTGTCAGTGCACCTCGGGGAAGCTCGACCATGCCTTCATTGTCTCCCGTTTTCTCAACTGCTGCGCGCCAGGGCATCCCACTGGCAGCCGCAGAGCGGATGCGCGGGCCTCGGCTGTGTCTCGACCACCCCCACGGGGAGTTCGAGTCTGTACGCCATGCATGACCAGTCCTCGACCAATTCAGGTGCATCGATCCAGCGTCGGATGAGGGCAACCGTCGTCACGGCGAGCTGATGAGCGAGGAGTGAGTCGATTGGCGTATGTCGATCAGCGCATTGCGCCCACTGCACGCCGAGTAAAGGCCATGCCGGGTCACTGTCACGTCGATGCAGGTCATGGCAGCGCAGGCACGGCGTGAGGCCGGGTACGACCAGTGGCCCGCATTCGCCTACGGAGGCATAGGCACGCACGGGTAGGTGCGGCCCGCGATGCTCGCCGCTCGTTGGCCCGGCTGAGGAGTGGGGGTGCCCGCGTTCGGCGAGCACAGTCAACGACGCGCGTTCGCCTGACGCCACTGTCATGCCGCAGTTGGTGATCATCGCGCGCAGGAGTGATGCCATGACG
>CALFIA010000265.1 GCA_937876275.1 uncultured Actinomycetes bacterium
CCGCGCTCCATCGCCACGCCTTGCTCCTCGAAGCCCATGCCGCTGGCGTTCGGGCCGCGACCGACGGCGACGAGAAGAACATCAGCATCGAAGGTCTTGCCGTCTTCGAGGGTGACGTGCACGCCGTTGTCGTCCTGAGTTGCCGAGGCAAAACGAACTCCGGTGGAGAAGTTGATGCCGCGCTTGCGGAAGGCCCGCTCGAGCGCCTTGCTGCAGGCTTCATCCTCGTTGGGCACCAGGCGCGGAAGACCTTCGATAATGGTGACCTCTGCGCCGAAGGACTTCCAGACGCTTGCGAACTCGACACCGATGACGCCGCCACCGAGCACGATGGTGCGTGCGGGAACGTAGTCGAGGTTGAGTGCCTGGTCGGAGGTCATGATGCGACCGCCGATTTCAAGGCCGGGAAGAGTGCGTGCGTAGGAACCGGTGGCGAGTACGACATGCGTGCCGGTGTACTGCTCGCCGTTGACTTCAACGGTGTTCGGACCGACGAGACGGCCGGCGCCTTCAACGAAGGTCACGTTGCGACTCTTCACCAGGCCCTGAAGACCCTTGTAAAGACGACCGACTACACCGTCGCGGTACTCGTTGACCTTGACCATGTCGATGCCGTGAAGTGATGCGTTGACCCCGAATTGCTCACTCTCGCGCGCCGAGTCAGCCACCTCTGCTGCATGCAGCAGAGCCTTGGTCGGGATGCAGCCGCGGTGCAGGCAGGTTCCGCCGAGCTTGTCCTTGTCGATCAGGATCACCGAGAGGCCGAGCTCCGATGCTCGAAGGGCGCAGGCGTAACCGCCACTGCCGCCGCCGAGGATGACCAGGTCTGCATGTGCCACGGAGGCTCCCACTGTCTATACGAGGTGCTTGAACGCCCGAATCGGCCTGATCCGGTAGCCCTATTCTGTCGCAAGCTCCTGGGCAACCTGAACGAAGGTGCGCACTGCAGCGCCCGTGCCGCCCTTCGGGGTGTACCCGTAAGCGGCCTTCTCATTAAAAGAGGGCCGAGCGATGTCCATATGCACCCACGGCTGGCCCGTGGGGATGAACTCCTGAAGGAATACCCCGGCACCCATCATCCCGCCCATACGGTCGCCGATATTGGCGATATCGGCCGTGGCTGAGTCGAAGGCGGGACGGAAGTCCTCTGAGAGGGGCATCGGCCAGACCTCTTCGCCTGCCGCGTCGGCGGCGGCGCACACCTGAGCCCGGGCATCGTCATCGTTGGACATCACTCCGGAAATTCGTGATCCCAGCGCAATGCCCTGCGCACCGGTCAAGGTTGCCGCATCGATGAGCAAGGTCGGCTTCTCGAGGACTGCCATGCCGAGGGCATCGGCCAGGATCAGGCGACCTTCGGCATCGGTGTTCAAGACCTCGACGGTCGTGCCGTCGAACATGGTGATGACGTCACCGGGGCGCATGGCCTCGCCGCTGGGCATGTTCTCGGCCGTCGGCACCCAGCCGGTGACCTTGACCTTGAGGCCGAGCTCGGCGATGGCCTTGACGGCGGCGATAACTGCGGCCGCGCCGCCCATGTCGCCCTTCATCTCGTCCATCTGCGCAGCGGGCTTGATCGAAATGCCGCCGGTGTCAAAGGTGATGCCCTTGCCTACCAGTGAGA
This sequence comes from uncultured Actinomycetes bacterium, assembly GCA_937876275.1. Taxonomy (GTDB): domain Bacteria; phylum Actinomycetota; class Actinomycetes; order S36-B12; family S36-B12; genus CAIKZY01. The sequence goes on from CALFIA010000265.1 coordinate 1,625, forward strand.
GGTGCTTGGTCGCACCGGCCGGTGCGTACTCGAGCTTCACCAGGCGCGGGGGATTGGTGGAGCCCTGGCCGACGCCGAGAATCCCGCCGCAGCCATCGCGCTTCAGTGCCGCGACATCCCAGGTCGTGACCTTCACCGGCAGGCCGGCGACTGAGTCCTTCGCTGCCTTCGCGAGCGCGACCGGCGGCAGCGCATTCGGGGGAGTGTTGACGAGATCACGGGCGAGGAAGACGCTCTGCGAGATGACGTTGATCTCGGCAATGAGTTCCTTCTGCTCCGCAGTAACCGCGCCGGGAACGAGGAGCACGATGCTCTGCACCGGAGTCGCACCCTTCGACTTCCCCTTGTGCTCGGTGAACGAGTACGCGGCGAGTTGAGCGCCGAGTGCGAGAGGGCGCAGATGAGGAATATCCGGAGTGGCGATGATCGCGATCTTCTTCATTCCCGCCGTCGATCGCACTGCGTTACCGACACTGCGGCGGTAGGACTCGAAGCCCTTCATGCTGCGGAAGTCGCCGAGGCCGACACCAATGATCGTCTTGGCCTTGATGCCGGTCTGCGCGGGGATGCGCGTCACTTCGCCGGCCTTGGCACTCGCGCCGGCGGAGGCGAAGGCCTCCGCGAGCTTGCGCGACTGCGCGGCAGTGAGGCCATGCGCGTACACGTCAACGGACTTGCCCTTGCCAGGCGCTATGCCGATGAGCAGCGCGTCGCAGACGGTGGAGGAGGCGGGGGTGGCAGCAAGTGTCAAAGTCATGCGCAGGACTCTATCCGCCGTGGTGAGGTGATGGGCATTACTCTTCCGACGTGAAGAGCGGACGCAGTCTCGGACTCGTCGGAGCGGTGGCGCTGTCCTTGGCCCTCGTGAGCCCGAGCATGGCTGTCAGCTTGAACCCGCAGGCGATGGCCGATCAGGTCGGCTCCGCGGTGCCCACCATGTTCCTCGCAGCATTCATCCCTGTAGGGCTGATCGCACTCGCCTTTGCGGTTCTGTCGAGTCGATTCGGCTCCCGAGGCTCGATCTTCGGCTTGGTCACCGCGAGCATCGGCCCGCGAGCCGGTACGGCGGCAGGCTTTCTCCTGATGTTGACCTATCTCACCGTCGTTCCTATTTACATCGCCGGCTTCGGCATCGGGATCGATGCCCTGGGTACACAGTTCGACTGGCCGATGAGCGGGCGCCCATTGATGCTGCTGTGTGCAGGCATTGCCCTGGCCATTGCTTTCGTCATGGCACAGCGACCGCTCGGTCGTGTAGGTCATGTGCTGAGATCGGAAGAGCACACG
>CALFIA010000266.1 GCA_937876275.1 uncultured Actinomycetes bacterium
ACGGAAAGCAGATGCTCGCCGGGAAGCCAGTCGGCAAAATCACTGGGCATGCAATACGTGCAGCGAAGATTGCAGCGATCGGTGACCGAAACGCGCAGATCGCGATGCACGCGACCGAAGGTATCGACGAGCTGGCTCATGCGCAGTTCACCCACTCGTCAGTTCCATCGGAGAAGACCTGGTGCTTCCAGACCGGAAGTAGTTCCTTGGTGCGGTCAACGAGAGCCGTGCACGCAGCGAAGGCCACATCACGGTGAGCTGACGACACGATCGCGATCAGGGCTGCATCTCCGACGGCAAGATCGCCGACTCGGTGCGCCACTGCCAGAGCAATGAGATCGAACTCGGCCGCGATCGAGTCGGCCACCTGCTGAAGCACCTCGCCCGCAGAGGGGTGCCCCTCATAGGTGAGCCGCTCCACGCTCTTGCCATGGTCGTGATTGCGCACATCGCCCGAGAAGGTCACGACAGCCCCGGCGCGGTCATCGCGCACGGCAGCCTGCATCGCCTCGAGGTCGAGTGGTCGGTCGACCACTTCAACAAGACGAACTGCGCTCATGCCGCCATTATTGGCGTACTGGGCCAACTCGGCCTGGGGAAGCGTCACCCACCCACCCTTCCATGAGGAGCCCTCGTGCGCGATGTGCATGCCGAACTCAGCGCCATCATCAAGGCGGGTGGGTCCGCGGCAATGGCCACGGTGGTGCGCACCTGGAAATCTGCGCCCCGCCCCGCTGGTGCCTCGATGCTCGTCACGCAGACCGGCGAAGCCGTCGGCAGCGTCAGTGGCGGCTGCGTCGAAGGCGCCCTCTACGAACTCGGCCAGGAAGTGCTGGCCGACGGCCAGTCGCGTTTCGAGACCTACGGCGTCAGCGATGACGACGCCTTCGCTGTCGGGTTGACCTGCGGCGGCATCCTGGAGATCTTCGTCGAGAAGGTCAGCCGCGAGACCTGGCCCGAGATCGAGGGCGTACTCGACAGCATTCGCGCCGAGGAGCCGGTTGCTGTTGCCACTATCGTGCGCGGACCGCACCACGTCGGCCGTCACCTGATCATTCGCCCGGATCGTCGTGAGGGTTCACTCGGCACTGATCGTCTCGACGACACGGTGTACGACGATGCGCTCGGAATGCTCGCCGCCGGCACCACGGGCTTTCTGCACTATGGCCCCGAGGGCGAGCGCCTCGGTGACGGGCTCGATGTGTTCGTCTCGGCGTACGCGCCACCCGCACAGATGTTCATCTTCGGTGCCATTGACTTCTCGGCTGCACTGGTACGCGTCGGCAAGTTGCTCGACTACCGAGTCACGATCTGCGATGCGCGCCCGGTGTTCGCCACCGCCAAGCGCTTCCCGGAAGCCGATGAGGTCGTGGTCGACTGGCCGCATCGCTGGCTCGAATCGCAGACCGTCGATGAGCGCACCGTGATTGCCGTGCTCACCCATGATCCGAAGTTCGACGTACCTGCACTGACCCTCGCCTTGCGTACGCCAGCAGGCTACATCGGGGCCATGGGTTCACGGCGTACACATGAGGATCGACTGGTGCGCCTGCGCGAGAACGGCGTGACCGAGGAAGAGCTCGCGCGTCTGCATTCACCGATCGGGCTTGATCTCGGTGCACGAACACCCGAGGAGACTGCAATCTCGATTGCCGCCGAGATCATCGAATCGCGCTGGGGCGGCTCCAGGCGCAATCTGTCGAAGACCGACGGACCGATTCACCCCGGCGCACCGCGCTAATCCCATTCGCTGATGGAGATCAACCTGCGCGCGTCGGTCACCGCCGGCATAGTTCTCGCCGCAGGCGCAGGCTCTCGCTACGGGCAGCCAAAAGCGCCTGTGGTTATTGATGGAGAGCGGCTCGTCGACCGGGCTGTTCGCGTGCTGCAAGACGCCGGATGCTTCCCGATTGCCGTGGTACTCGGTGCGTGGATCGGCGACGTTCCCGGTGCCATCGTTGTCGAAAATGCAGACTGGGCAAGCGGGATGGGATCGTCATTGCGCGAAGGATTGACCTGGGCACAGAGCACTGACGCCGATTCAGTCATCGTCACACTCGTCGACCTGCCCGGGCTTACCGCTGATGCAGTCACGCGCATTGTCGAGAATCCCGCTGACCTCGTCAGTGCCACCTTTGACGGCCAGCGCGGGCACCCGGTGAAATTCGGACGAGCTCACTGGGCCGCGCTGATCGAGAGTGCGTCAGGCGACATGGGTGCGCGCGACTACCTGCGCACGCGTGATGATCTAGTTCTCGTCGAAGTAAGCGATATTGCCGACGGTCAGGATCTTGATACGCCCATTGCATGAGCAGACGCATCATGCACATGACCCGTGGCACTCGTACCGAGGCCGAAAGTGAAGGCAACTACCGAAGCGAGCACGATCGCAACGCCGCTCGCGCGAATCGCGGTGCGCGACACCGACGGTGACTTCTCCCAGATCATGAACGCGCACGCCGCCAGCACGATGAGGGCAGTGAACACGACAGCCGTATTCCAGACCATGATGCTGAGCATTACTGCGAGCATCATCGGCAGGCAGGCGATCATGCACGAGATGCCTTGACGCGCACCGAGTGAACCTGCCGACGCCGTGGCATCGAGTGACCGGCAGCGACGGAGGTTCTTCGCAGTCGTGGGGAGCAGTTGGTAGAAGCCCACGGCGATCCAGAGAACCAGCACTGACGTCGTGCTCCACATCGGTGCGCGCATCACGAGCACGGCGATCGGAAGGCTCAGAGTCCAGGCAATCACGTAACCGGAGATGAAGGCGAAGGCACGAGTGCCGCTGCCTGCCGAGATGCGCATCATCGGACGCGCAACTGTCGGCACCATCATCGCGACAACCATCAGCACCCAGCCTGCGACAACGGCGGTGATCTCGTGGCTCATCGGCATGGCGAGCATGCCCACCCAGGCGGCAAGAACGATTGCCGCAGCAGCCACAGCCCATGCCTGAATACGCCGCGTGGGCGTGACAGTGGGTGTGGTCATGGATCCTCATCGGACGAGGCGAGTGGTGAACGCGTTCTGCGCAGCTCCATCAGAGCGCAGAAAGGGCGATACGGCAACCCGTATCGCCCTTTCCGGATGCTGCTTACTGCTGGAGGTACACCCGAACCGGAACTTCGGTGAGGGTGATGCCGGTACCTGCTGCTGTCTCAGTGCAGTTGGCCAGCGGATCGCAGACGAGCTGCGTGCCCTCGGGCGCGGTGTACTGAGCGGTGCCGGATTCAGCCCAGGCAACGATCCACTTCGCGCCGGCCTTCGAGAAGTTGCACGTGACGGCATTGCCGTTCTCGGTGCAACCGTCGTAGGACGCGCCGGTGACCCAGTTGTCGAGGGCGAAGAAGCCCTGCTCGGCCTCAGCACCCGGATACGCCTGGATGCCCAGCCACTCCTTCGGGGTCTGAGTCCAGATGTACCAGTACGAACGGTCAACGCCGTAGCGCAGATCGTCAATGTAGGTGCGGACAATGAAGCCCGCGGCCTTCGCACCGGTGATGTCAGTCTTTGGCAGGCCGAGACCAGCCAGACCGTAGTTGAGCTCGGTGTCCCAGAGTTCGATGGTGTCGGGAGCACCAGCAGTAGTGATCATCTGCTGGACGGCCTTGATGAGCAGGCCGCGTGCGGCCGGATCACCCGTGGCATCGGGATACGTGTGAATCGCCAGCGCATCAACCGGCCAGTTCAAGGCAGCGAGCTCCTTGAGATAAGCCGGGTAGAAGCGATCGACCGCGCTCTTGAGGCGAAGTGCCGGCGAGGCGGCAACGACCTTCGCAGCGGGGTCGATCTTCTTGATGATGTCGTACGCGTGCTTGGTCATCTCGGCCATCTGAGCCGGGGTGCCGTTGTAGAACATCTTCAGGTCAGCTTCGTTCCAGATCTCGTATGCAGTGATCTGGCCCTTGTACTTCGTGACGACTGCTGTCACCCAGCTATCCCAGTCAGCGATGTCCTTCGGTGCCGATGCCGCGCCGGGGATCGGCGGGTACTCGCCCTTGCTGACCTTCGAAGCTGCCCAGGTCGGGGTCGTGCCCAGCACCTCGAGGATGTCGGTCATGCCCTTGGCCTGCGCATTCGCGACGGCGTGATCGAGGTTGTCCCACTTGTAGACACCCTTCTTCAGCTCGATCTGCGACCAAGATCGGAAGAGCG
>CALFIA010000267.1 GCA_937876275.1 uncultured Actinomycetes bacterium
GCCGACTATCTCTGCAGATGTGTCGAAGGAAGATGCCGCAGATACTGATACGTCGGATATCGGCCCCGCGCTGCCCTCCGCATCAAGTTCTGCCAGCGCTGCAGCTAGCGCTACGGCGGAGCGCGCTCACCTCCAGCCCCCACCACCCCTCGTCTCCCCCGTCACGAACCCTGAGCCACTTGAGGGCCAATGGCAGCCAGTGGCATCGAAGGTCGACGGCATCCCCGCTGTCTACGTCACGCGTGTCCGCGCCGATGTCGAGCACTCGTCCTATTACGCGTCAGTGATGTGGATCGACACAATGCTCACCAAGGCACTGTTCGTCCCCGGATACGAAGAACCTGCGGGCGGGCCTAATCCCTACAACGGTGCACTTCCGCAGTCGCTCTGGCCGTTCGTACTCGCCAACTTCAACGGCGCTTTCCGACTCGAGGACACCATGGGCGGATACGAATATGACGGCGACGTCGTCGCCCCGCTCGTGAACGGAAAGGGCACCACGGTCTTCTATCGCGATGGAAGCATCAAGGTGGGCAAGTGGGGCCGTGACTTTGCGTCCGTCACTGACGACATGATCGCAGTACGACAGAACCTCAACCTGATTGTCGATAAGGGCGAATCGAAGGTCAGCAGTGCGAGCGACAACGTGGTGTGGGGTGCCACGACTGACAAGGAGAGTCTTGCCTGGCGTGCGGCCATCGGACAGCGCGATGACGGCAGCATCATCTACATCGGCTCCCCGTACCTGTCAGCGAAGGGCCTGGCAGACACCTTGGTCAGTGCAGGCGTGCGCGAAGCCATGGTGCTCGACATGAATAACTGGTGGACCGCCGGCTTCTACTTCCGTCACGCCAAGGATGGCTCACCGAAGTGCCGCAAGCTCGAGCCCACGATTGCCGAAGGTTGCGACCGCTTTCTGAAGCCATATAAGCGCGACAGCTTCCAGTTCCTCGGGAATCCATCATCCGGCGCCCTCGATTCAGTGTGGCCGGTGCCTCAGACGTCGTCCGTCACTCCATAGAACACTCGATCCACGACGCCACGGGCTCGCCTGGTGATACGTCGGTAATCCTCGAGAATCCGCCCGGAGTCGCCCATCGGGTACCCGATGACGTAGCCCACACCGGCGAGTTCCCTCACATCGGTACTGAGCATGTCGGAGGGCATCCCTCGAACAAGCATCACTGCATTGCGCACGGCCGTCGCGAAGAGCCAGGCACTGCGCAATTCAGTGGCGTCACGCCTTGTCAGCAGACCGAGATCCTCGAGCTCGTCGAGGGCGCGCAGCGTGTGAGTGGTACGCAGACTCGGATGCTCATGCCCGTGCTGCATCTGCAGCAGCTGAACGACCCATTCGACGTCGCTGAGGCCACCGCGCCCCAGCTTGGTATGCAAGGTGGAGTCGGCTCCCCGCGGAAGTCTCTCGGACTCCATCCGAGCCTTGAGCCTTCGCATCTCCCGCACATCTGCCTCCGGCAGCCCGCCCTCGGGGTAGCGAAGCGGATCAATCAGCTCAATGAATCGCTGGCCAAGTTCGGCGTCACCCGCGGCAACGAATGCGCGCAGAAGCGCCTGCGCCTCCCAGGCCGACGACCAGCGCTCGTAGTAAGCCGCGTAGGACGCCAAGGAGCGCACCAACGGCCCGTTCTTGCCTTCTGGTCGCAGGCCGGCATCGATATCGAGTGGCGGATCACTGCTCGGCGCCATCAGACGAGTGCGCAATTCATTAGCAACCTGGAAGGCGGCCTGATTGGCGTCATTCTCGTCGGAACCCTCAAGCGGCTCGTAGACGAAGATGACATCGGCGTCACTGCCGAAGCCGAGCTCGAGTCCGCCGAAACGACCCATGCCGATCACGGCGAAACGCATAGGCAGTGGGCGACCCCATTCGCCCTCCAGATATCGAACCACCGTGCGCAAAGCGCCCTCAACAGTGGCCGAAGCAATGTCGGTGAGAGCGTGGCCGGCGATGTCGACAACGAGGGGGTCTGAACGACCGAGCAATTCGGCTGCCGCTACACGGAACAGCTCGCGTCGTCTGAGCGAGCGCACTGCCGCCACCGCGTTCTCGATGTCGTCATGCCGCTCGGCGGCAGAAAGTGCTTCCGCATCGAGAGCCGACTTGGTGCGCGGCATCAGGTCAGACTCATCGGCAAGGAGTGAGACCGATTCAGGTGCGCGCAGCAGCAGATCGGTCGCATACCGGCTGCTCGCGAGAATCCGAGCCATCCGCTCCGCCGCCGCGGACTCGTCACGCAGAAGCCGGAGATACCAGTGGGTTGAGCCGAGCGCGTCGCTCACTCGCCTGAAGCCGAGAAGTCCGGCATCAGGATCAGGGGCATCGGCGAACCAGCCGAGCATGACGGGCAGAAGGGTGCGCTGAATTGCTGCCCGGCGGCTGACACCCGAGGTGAGGGCCTCGAGGTGCCGAAGGGCACCCACCGGATCGAGATAGCCCAAGGCCTGGAGCCGTTGCTCTGCTGCCTGAGGTGTCAGGCGCGCCTCGCCTGCGTCGAGTCGTGCCACGGCCGCAAGGAGCGGGCGGTAGAAGAGCTTCTCGTGAATACGACGTACCTCACGCGCGTGCCGCCGCCATACGGCCACCAGCTCAGTAACAGGCTCGCTGCGAAAGCCCATGGAGCGCCCCAGCCGACGCAGATCCTGCTCGTCATCAGGCATGGTGTGCGTGCGACGCAAGCGATGGAGTTGAAGGCGATGCTCGAGGGTGCGCAGGAATTGATAGGCATCCGAAAGGGCGCTTGCATCGTCACGTCCGACATAACCCCAGGTGGCCAGGGATTCGAGGGCTACGAGAGTGGTCGAGCTTCGGAGCATGACGTCACTGCGCCCGTGGACCAATTGAAGAAGCTGAACCGAGAACTCGACATCACGGAGGCCACCTGGGCCAAGCTTGAGCTCACGATCCGCAATACGCGCCGGGAGATGCTGTTCCACCCGGCGCCGCATCGCCTGGACGTCTTCCACGAAGCCCTCATGGTCTGCGGCACTCCACACGAACGGTGCGATCGCATCGACGTACCGCTCACCCAGGTCTCGGTCTCCAGCGCAGTAGCGCGCCTTGAGCAGCGCCTGGAACTCCCAGGTCTTCGCCCAACGTTCGTAGTAGCCGACGTGTGACCGAAGCGTGCGCACGAGTGCGCCTTGCTTGCCCTCTGGGCGAAGATTGGGATCTACCTCCCAGATGGTTCCCTCGGCAGTCGCCTGGTTGCAGGCACGCATCAGCCCTGTCGCAAGCAGAGTTGCCGTGCGCAGCGCACCCTCCTCCTCGAATTCCGACCATGGCTCCGCCACGAAGATGACATCGACGTCACTCACGTAATTGAGCTCACGCCCGCCGCATTTGCCCATGCCGATCACTGCAATGCGACAGGGCACCGCGCCTCCCGGAAGTCCGGCACGCGCAATGGCAAGCGACGCCTCGAGCACGCCGTCGGCGAGATCCGAAAGCCAGCTGGCGACCACGGCCATGGGCGCAAGACCGGAGAGATCACGCGCAGCGATGGCCAGCAATTGTTCGCGATATGCCACGCGAAGCGCATCGAGTGTCTCGACATCATCAGAAGAGGCGACCGGCTCAGGCGCGCGTGGATCCGCTCCCACGGCATGCAGCAGGAATTCGCGAACTGCCTTGGCGCCTGGAGCCGCGGCAATGCGTTCACCGTCGGCCAACACCTGCCACTTCTCAGGATGGCGAACCAGGAACTCGCCCAGAGCCTCCGACATCCCGAGGACATCGATGAGCCGGCGACACACGTCAGGTTCGGCGAGGATCGTCGCGATTACTCGGGAATGCATCTGCGGGTCGCACGCTTCAAGGAAACGCGCGAGCAAGAGAAGTGCCTGATCAGGATCAGCGGCGTGCGAGAGATCTGCGAGAAGATCGTGATCGCCGCTGGCCACGACAAGCGCGTCCACGGCGCGGCCTTCAAGTAGCCGCCGCGCGAGATCGAGATCCGAGAGTCCGGCACGGGCCAACTGCCCGACAGACCATTCAGCCGTCATGGTTTCACCGGCCGAAGGATGCTCACTAGGAGAGCCTACGGCGTGAGGCCTCTAAGACGTGCGGGAGCGGAAGTGCTCGAGAACGAGCTCACCCCAGGCATGGGCCATCGGTCGCCAGGCGGCAATCAACGAGTCAGATGCCGCTGCGACGTTCTCGCCCGCCACTGTGACATCGATGCCTGCACGTTCAAGCGCCTTATCGCCATCACTGAGGGGAACCCACCAGTTAAAGAGGTCTCCGTCGAGTTCCGGGTGCAACTGGAATCCATAGGCATTAGCGCCGAGCCGATAGCCCTGAACGCGGCAGGCGTCATTGGTCAGAAGCAGGGTCGCTCCCGGCGGCAGAGTCGCCACGTGATCTTGATGCCACTGCGCCGCGGGGATGCTTTCGTCCGCGCCGATTGCGGCAATCACCGGGTCTAACTCGCCTTCGGACGTGCGCCGGACGAAGCTGAGGCCAATCTCGGTCGTGTCACTGAGTTCGACGACACCGTCGTTGGCCACAGCCAGCAGCTGACCTCCAAGACAGATGCCGAACACCGGAATCTCGCGGGCGACCGCATCTCGCAGCAGCGAACGTTCGTCGGGAAGCCATGGAGCAACGTCATCGTCCTGTGCCCCCATGCCGCCACCCATCGGGATCACGCCATCGACATCAGCAGGTACCGACGACGGAACGCTCTCCCCCGCATCGGCGCAGATCACTCGAATCTCAATGCCAAGCTCGCCCAGCCAATCGCCGACGAGCAAGGGCGGGTCAGTCAGGTCGTTGCGGATGGCCAGGACAACCGGCCGAGCTGAATCTGCGGTCACAACGTAGGAAGGTAGCGGTCGAGCTCCCAGGTCGTCACCTGGCGTCGGTACTCCTCCCACTCCGCGCGCTTATTGCGCAGGAAGAAGTCGTACACATGCTCACCGAGGGTCTCAGCGACAAGCTCGGAGCGCTCCATGGCCTGAATGGCCTGGTTCAGGCTCAGCGGTAAGGGCTTGAGCCCGATTGCTCGGCGCTCAGACTCGGTCAGCGACCAGACATCGTCCTCGGCACCGGCTGGCAGCTCGTATCCCTCTTCGATTCCCTTCAGTCCTGCCGCGAGCAGAACCGCGAAAGCGAGGTACGGATTGCAGGCGCTGTCGAGTGACCGGAACTCGATGCGGGTGCTGTTGCCCTTCGAGGGCTTGTACATCGGCACGCGAATCAGTGCCGAACGATTGTTGTGACCCCAGCAGATCCAGGCGGGAGCCTCGGCGCCGCCGGTGAGTCGCTTATATGAATTCACCCACTGGTTCGTCACCGCGGTGATCTCCGGTGCATGGACGATCAGGCCAGCAATGAACGAGCGCGCGACCTTGGAGAGCTGGTAGGGGGCACCCGGCTCGAAGAAGGCGTTGCGATCACCCTCGAAAAGCGAGAGATGGGTGTGCATGCCCGAACCCGGGTGATCGGTGAAGGGCTTGGGCATGAAGGAGGCGTACAGGCCCTGCTCGAGGGCGACTTCCTGCACGACAAGACGAAACGCCATCAAGTTGTCGGCAGTCGTGAGCGCATCTGCGTAGCGAAGGTCGATCTCCTGCTGCCCGGGGCCGCCTTCGTGATGGCTGTACTCGACCGAGATGCCCATCGCCTCGAGCATCGTGATCGCCTGACGACGGAAGTCGTGTGCGACGCCATTGGGGGCATTGTCAAAGTAGCCGTACCGATCTATCGGTTCAGGCGCGACGCCAGGTCGCGGCGCATCCTTGAACAGGTAGAACTCGACTTCAGGGTGCGTATAGAAGGTGAAGCCGAGATCGGCAGCCTTCGAGAGCGTGCGCTTGAGTACGTAACGCGGGTCAGCGTAACTCGGTGCACCGTCGGGCATGAGGATGTCGCAGAACATGCGTGCCACCCCCGGGCCTTCACTTCGCCACGGCAGCAGCGAGAAGGTCGCGGGGTCAGGCTTGACGAGCATGTCGGACTCGTACACGCGAGCGAAGCCCTCGATCGCCGAGCCGTCGAAGCCAATGCCCTCGGCAAAGGCACCCTCAAGTTCAGCCGGCGCGATGGCTACCGACTTCAAGGTGCCAAGCACATCGGTGAACCACAGCCGCACGAAACGGATGTCACGCTCTTCAATGGTGCGGAGTACGAATTCGGCCTGCTTATCCATGCCTCCAGTGTCCTCCTTCACGTGTTACGAATGGGTTAATTCCCCTGGGGGTACGCTCCAGGAGTGCCCATGATTCGCCTCGCGCTCTCCCAGGTGAACACGGTCGTGGGCGATCTCAGCGGGAACGCGGATCTCGTGCGCTCGCAGGCTCGACTTGCCCATGAACACGGCGCAGACTTCGTGGTCTTTCCCGAGATGACCCTCACCGGCTACCCGGTCGAGGATCTCGCCCTTCGCCCCTCATTCCAGGATGCTTCTGTCGCGTGCCTTCATCAGCTCGCGAGTGATCTCGAAACAGACGGACTCGGCGATCTCGTCTGCGTCGTGGGCTACCTCGACCATCTCGATGAGTCTGACCTCGGTATCGCCGGGCGACCGCGGCGAGCACCGGTGAATGCTGCCGCCGTGCTTCACGGTGGCCGCGTCGTCGCTCGGTACGTCAAGCATCATCTCCCGAACTACGGTGTTTTCGACGAGAACCGCTACTTCGTTGCGGGCGAGTCACCGCTCATGCTGCGCTTCGCGGGCACCACGATCAGCGTGGCGATCTGCGAGGACCTCTGGCAGATGGGCGGTCCCGTCGCCTGGGCTCGCGCAAGTAATGCCGGTCTTCTCCTCGTCCTCAACGCTTCGCCCTACGAGCGCGATAAGGACGATGCTCGTTTCGACCTGTGCCGTGATCGCGCGCGCGAGTCCGGCGCAGTCATCGCCTACGCCAATCTCGTCGGCGGTCAGGACGAGCTGGTGTTCGACGGTGACTCGATGATCGTGCTCAGCGACGGCAGCCTCGCAGCGCGAGCGGCGCAGTTCACCACTGAGCTGCTCGTGGCCGACGTCGATATTCCCGACTCTGCGGCTCCTGAGTCGTACCTGTCGATCGAGGGTGCACCTCGCGTTCAGCAGGAGCGCCTCGACGCCACTGTGGCACCGCGACTCGATGCCCTGGCAGAGGTGTACGGCGCACTCGTCGTAGGCCTGCGCGACTATGTCGAGAAGAACGGCTTCCGAACCGTGCTCCTCGGCATGTCGGGTGGCATCGACTCAGCGCTGGTCGCGGCGATTGCCTGCGATGCGCTCGGGGCAGACCGAGTGTTCGGCGCCGCAATGCCCAGCGAGTACTCCTCCGGGCACTCCGTCGATGATGCCTACGATCTCGCCGCACGCACGGGCGCCAGTATTCGCACGGTGCCGATCGCACCGATGGTTAATGCCTACCTGGGCTCAATGGAACTCAGCGGCCTCGCCGAGGAGAACCTGCAGGCGCGGGTGCGTGGTACCACATTGATGGCCCTCTCGAATGCTGAAGGGCACCTCGTGCTCGCCACCGGCAACAAGAGTGAGCTTTCAGTGGGCTACTCGACGATCTACGGCGATGCTGTCGGCGGCTTCGCGCCGATCAAGGACGTACCGAAGACTCTCGTCTGGGAACTCTCACGCTGGCGCAATGCCGAGGCCGAGCTCCGCGGCGACACTGCACCTATCCCGCCGAACAGCATCGAGAAGCCTCCGAGTGCTGAGCTCCGCCCGGGCCAGCTCGATACCGACTCGCTTCCCGACTATGAAGTACTCGATGCACTTCTCGCCAGATATGTCGACGGCGATCACAGCGCCGCGGCACTGGTCCAGGCAGGATTCACACCTGAACTCGTCGAGCGCATTCTGCGACTGACCGACCTTGCCGAATACAAGCGACGCCAATACCCGCCGGGCACGAAGATCAGCCTGCGCGCATTCGGCCGCGATCGTCGACTTCCGATTACGAATCGCTGGCGCGAACGTTCCTAAGCAGGCTTGTCGCCGGGGATCTCCTCGGCCAGCTGCTGCGGGTACTCCGCGGCTTCCTCGCGCACGAGATCGTCAGCACTGCCTGGGCGGACGCTCGACGGCGGAGCATCCCCGACCTTGGGTGCATTGATCACCGGGAGGAGGAACGCCACCAGGAGCGCCGCAATAACCACGATGACGAGGGAGATGATCATCGTCACGTGCGACGCACCAAGGAATGCGTCGAAGGCACTCGCCTGAAGTGACGACGCAGTCTGGGCAGGCATGCCCGCCTCGACCGCGCCATTGAGCACGCCCACGGTGGCGACCACAGACTCGGATGCCGCAGTCTGAGCGGGTGCCGGCAGGGGAGAACCGGAGAGCATCGGCTCGAGTCGATTCGCGTAGGACGTCGCGAGCACGGTGCCGATGATCGCGACACCCAAGGCGCCACCTACCTGTCGCACGGTGTTCTGCACTGCCGAGCCTGCGCCCGCACGAGCGAGCGGCAAGACGTTCTGCATCACCGTGGAGGCCGGTGCGATGACATTTCCCATGCCGAGTCCGAAGACGAAGAAGATGCCCAGGAGCAGCCAGATCGGCGTGCCCATGCGCAAGGTGAGCATGCCCAACAGGGACAGCGCGACCAGGAGCAAGCCTGTGGTCATGACCGCTCGATAGCCGAATCGCTTGACGGTGTTGGCGCTGCGAGGTGCGGCAATGAGCTGACCCACGGCGAAGGGAATGAAGCAGAGGCCTGCCGTCAGAACCGAGAATCCACGCAGGATCTGAAGGTAGAACGGCAACGTGAAAGTGATGCCGGAAAGAGCGAAGAAGGCCATAGTCGCGGCGGCGAGACTAACGGCGTATCCGCGATTGCGGAAGAGCGAGACATCGAAGCTTGCGTGATCGCTTCGGGCCTCAAGCCACAGGAACAACGCGATGATCGCGAGCCCGATGATCACCGGGATGACCACCTCGAGGGAGAGCCAGTCGCGAGTCGATGACGCATTGATGATGCCGTAGATCAATGCGACGAGGCCGGCCACGGAGAGAAACAGGCCCATGAAGTCGAGCTTGCGCGCATTCGGATTCTTGGTCTCCGGCACCACCCTGACAATCGCGATGATGCCGATCAACACGATAGGCACGTTGATCAGAAAGACAGAGCCCCAGTCGTTACCGGTCAACCAGTTCGACCACTGCGGATGCTGAAGCAGAATTCCGCCGAGAACTGGGCCAAGCGCCACAGCAGCACCCACAGCACCGGCCCACGCGCCGATGGCCTTGCCGCGCTCATGAGGAGGGAATACCACGGTGATGATTGCCAAGGTGGTGGGCAGTACTGCAGCACCGCCGATGCCCATGACTGCGCGGAAGCCGATCAGCATCCCGACATTGACGGAGAAGGCACAAATCGCAGAGGCAACACCGAAGACCACCAGGCCAATGATGAGCACCTTCTTGCGGCCAATTCGGTCACCCAGGACACCCCAGGTGAAAAGCAGGGAGGCGAAGACGAGTACGTAGGAGTCGATTGCCCAGACAAGTGCACCCTGGGTCGCGGAGAGGTCTCGCTGAATGGTCGGCAGCGCGATGTTGAGCACCGTGTTGTCGAGGACAACCACGAGCAGGCTCACCACGAGAACGGCAAGAATCGCCCAGCGCTTGGGGTGCCCCTGGCCTGAGGTCATCCACGAGTTATCCACTCGAACTCCATTCAATAGGGGTGATCCCGTGACTCGACGCTATCGGATGGGCGTTTCCCTCCCCCTCATGCCATGATGTGCATGTCCGGGGACTCCATCAGGGAGCCTCGAGATGGGAGCACGATGAACGACCACATCCCTGCCCTCTATGGCAGCGCGAATGGCCGCCGCATCACGATGCGCGATCTGGCCCAGGCAACCGACGAAGGCCGTAAGTGGCCGATGATCACGGCCTATGACGCAATGACCGCCGCGATCTTCGACGAGGCCGGCATTCCGGCACTGCTCGTTGGTGACTCCGCAGCCATGGTCGTCTACGGCTACGACTCCACTCTTCCGGTGAGTGTCGACGACATGCTGCCGCTGGTGAAGGCGGTCGTCCGCGGCTCGACCCGATCGATGGTCATTGCCGATCTCCCCTTTGGTAGCTACCAGGCCTCTGCTTCCCAGGCATTGGAGACCGCTGCAGCCTTCATGAAGGATGGCGGCGCGCATGCCGTCAAGCTCGAGGGTGGCCAGGCGATGCTGCCGCAGATCGAGACGCTGGCCAGCGCCGGCGTTCCCGTCATCGGTCACCTCGGCCTGACTCCGCAGTCGGTGAACCTGCTGGGCGGTTACCGCGTGCAAGGTCGCGGCGAAAGCGGCGAGATCTTGATGCGTGACGCCAAGGCAATGGAGGCATCTGGTGCGAGCGCACTCGTACTTGAGGCCGTGCCGGCCGATCTCGCGGCTCGAGTAACCGAGATTCTCTCGATCCCGACTATCGGAATTGGTGCCGGACCTGACACCGATGCGCAGGTCATCGTGTGGCAGGACCTCCTCGGCATGTCGAGCGGCCCGCTCCCCCGCTTCGTCAAGAAGTACGCAGATCTCCGGTCGATCATGAGCGACGGAGTTCAGCAGTGGGCTGCTGAGGTCGTATCTGGTGCCTACCCGGCGGCCGAGCACACGTACGCGTAAGCCAGTTACACGTCTGTGACGCGCAACCCGGCGTGTGCCTTGTAGCGACGATTCATCGAGATCAGGTTCGCAGTCATTGCCTCGACCTGACCACAGTTGCGCAGACGACCGGCGTAGATGCCTCGGATACCCGGGATGCGATTGGCAAGAGCCTGGGTGATGTCAGTGGCTTCGCGATCATCGCCGACGACCAAGACATCGGTATCGATCGAATCGACGGACTCATCAAGCAGCAACACGGCTGAGATGTGATGGAACGCGCCGGTGACTCGTGAGCCGGGCAGCAGGACCGCGGCCTGCTGGGCAGCGGAACCCTCCGCCACTTCGAGACCGA
>CALFIA010000268.1 GCA_937876275.1 uncultured Actinomycetes bacterium
GGTGGCGACCGACGGCGTCGATCTCGTCGATGAAAATAATTGCCGGTGCATTGGCCTTGGCCTGCTCGAAGAGATCGCGCACACGACTTGCGCCGACGCCGACGAACATCTCGACGAAGTCGGAGCCGGAGATGGAGAAGAAGGGAACGCCCGCTTCACCGGCAACCGCTCGCGCAAGAAGAGTCTTTCCGGTGCCGGGCGGGCCATAGAGCAGCACACCCTTGGGGATCTTCGCGCCGACGGCCTGGAACTTCGCAGGCTCGGCAAGGAACTCCTTGATCTCCTGGAGTTCTTCCACTGCTTCGTCAGCACCTGCCACGTCAGCGAATGTGGTCTTGGGCATGTCCTTGCTGATGACCTTCGCCTTGGACTTGCCGAAGCTCATGATCTTGTTGCCGCCGCCTTGCATCTGGCCCATGAAGAAGAAGAGCAGGAAGACGACGAGGATGACGGGCAGCAGCGAGACGAGAAGCGTGACCAGCAGGCTCTCGGTCGGCACCACGACGTTGTAGCCGCCGGGCAGCTGACCTGCATCGGCCTTCTCCTGCAGCAACTGCTGCAAGTTGACGCCCTGGCCGGTGATGTACGAGGTGCGGACCTTGGAGCCGTCCTTGAGGGTGAGCTCGAGAACTTGATCACGATCAGTCAGGGTCGCGGTATCGACCTTGCCCGCCTGGATGTCGGCGACGGCAGCACCGGTGTCGATGTCCTCGGGGCCACCCACGCTGCTGAGCAGGCTGGAGCCGATGAGAACAGCGGCAATGGCCAGCACGATCCAGAAGATCGGGCCCTTGATGATGCGTCGGAAATCCACCTCATGAGGTTACCTCGTCACCAGGGGGGCCGCTCCCGCGGCTAAGGGGCTTCCGCCCAGGGCGGACGGCTGCTCACTCCGCGGAGGCGGAGGTGAAGGTCAGGCGCCGTAGACGTGAGGAGCGAGGATCGCGACGGAACGCAGATTGCGGTAGTTCTGGGCGTAGTCGAGGCCGTAGCCCACGACAAACTCGTTCGGGATGTCGAAACCGCAGTACTTGGGCGTGATCTGGACCTTGATCGCATCCGGCTTGCGCATCAGGGTGAATACCTCGACTGAGGCCGGGCCACGCGAGGACAGATTGCGCAGCAGCCACGAGAGAGTCAGGCCCGAGTCGAGGATGTCTTCGACCACCAGCACGTGACGACCGGCGATGTCAGCGTCGAGATCCTTGAGGATGCGCACGACGCCGCTGCTCTTCGTGCCTGAGCCGTAGGACGACACGGCCATCCAGTCCATGCCCACATGCCGGGTCAGTGACCGAGCGAGATCGGCCATCACCATGACCGCGCCCTTGAGGACTCCGACAAGCAGAAGATCCTTGCCCTCGTAGTCGATCTCGATCTGATCGGCGAGCTCCTTGATGCGCGCGTGGATCTGCTCCTCGCTCAGCAGTACTTCGGCGAGATCGTTTCCGAGATCCTCAGCGTGCACGCATCACTCCATCGTCGGGGGCCAGACCGACAGCCTTCCATACTCGCGGGCCGCATTCACTCGACCGGGCAGATTGAGGGTTCCCTGGCCGTGCCAGCGGGTGATCAGTTCATCGATTCCGGCGATGTGGCCGGCATCGAGTTCCGTGGCCCCGCACCTCTCGCACATCACCTTGTATATACGCGTGCGGATTGCCCGGGGCATGGACTCGAGTACAGATACGTCAATGGAGCACCCCGGCTGCGCGTCGAGCACGTGCGTGGCCGCCTCGACCATCGCCCATGAGTCGAGGGCATCGGCATCATCGCGCAGTAACTGCGCAGTTCGCGCGAGGCCTCCAATCACGCCATCACCTAAGGTCTCTGCGAGTAATGGAAGCGCCGCACGTACGCGCACGCGCGAGTAGGCCGGATCGGCATTGTGCGGATCACTCCACGGCGTGACGCCAATGCTCGTGCACTGCTCGCTCGCACACTCATGAACGATCGCGCGTGGGATGTCGAGCATGGGGCGACGCCACATTCCATTTGCCGGCGACATCGCGGCGAGGGAACGTGCACCTGAACCGCGGGCTAGCCGCAGCAGCACGGTTTCGGCTTGATCTTCGCGCGTGTGCCCGAGGAGAACTGCTGCAGCGCCGAGGGAATCGGCGGCCGCCTTGAGCGCCGAGTAACGAGCATCGCGGGCTGCCGCTTCCGGACCGCCTGCGGAACCGACCTGAACCTTCTCGATGAGAACGGGGTCGAGTCCGAATGCTCGGCAGGCGGCAGCTGCCTCCTCAGCGACCTGGGCGGATGCCTCCTGCAAGCCGTGATCGACGATCACGGCACCGACGCGAAACCGTTGACGCTCCCCCACCCAGGCCGCGCACGCTGCAAGTGCGAGTGAATCCGGCCCACCTGAGCAGGCCACGAGTACGAGAGCACTATCAGCGAGATCGGTGCAGGCAGCCTCGACGGCATTGCGCACCGTGACGGTGCTCTGCGTGCTCATGCTCAACGTGCGTTGGTCGGTGCATCCGGAGCTGGCGGGCGGCACGCGACTGCGACGAGCGAACTGGAAGCCTCCGATGACACGGACCAATCACCGGCCGCGAAGGGGATGAGAAGAACGTCACCGCGTGACACCTCATGGTCGCCCTGCGAGGTGTGGATGATGCCCCGGCCTTCGGTCGCGAGCACGATGGCGAAGCCCGCGTCGACACCGACTGCCCCCGCAGAGGTATCGAGGCGCTGCGCACGGAAGTACGGATCAGCAGCGGCCGGCATGATGCTGCGCAGGCCGGCGACCTCGAGTTGATCGCGAGTGAGCACGAGTCGATCGAGATCGGCGGAGGACACGGCGGAGAGATCAACGGCCTGTAGTGCAGTCTCGAAGCCGAGATCGAGATGGCCGTCCTTCGCGCCATCAACGGCAAACTCGGCCCATTCGAGCAGGATCGAAAGGTCGGTCGGCTCCTGAAGCTCGAGCACGAAGACTCCGTCAGCGACCGTGTGCGGAAGGCCGGCGGGTACGAGCATCGCATCACCTGGACGAACGACCCGGGTCTGCAGCGCACCCAAGAGTGCGGCGCTGTCGCGCTCGCGTACCCAATCGCTGACCTGGTCGAGACTCATGGCGTCCTTGAAACCGACACCGACCTCAGCGCCCTCAGGTGCGTCAAGCACGTACCAAGCCTCGGTCTTGCCATGTGCGAGACCGAGATGAGTCTTGGAGAATGCGCGATTGGGATGCAGGTGAACGGGAAGTCGCTGGTCGAGGTCGAGCAGCTTCACCAGGACTTCGGTGCTCGTGCCGTAACGAGCGAGATGTGCGGCACCAAGCCATGCTTCCGGCTCTGAGTCAATCGCTTCGATAAGAAGTCGACCGTCAGGAAGCACACTGAAGCCCTGCGGAGCCTGCCCGAAGCGCGCGGTCGTCGAGCCGATCCACTCTTCCGGGCGCTGCGGGCCGCCGGGGCCACGACGCAGCTCGCCGATGCGATTGCCGCCGCGATAGAAGTGATCGAACTGATTGCAGGGCAGGAGGGTGACCTGAGCACTCATCGGCATCCGCATTTCGCTAGTTGGTTCGCGATCTTGTCGACCGTGGCACGTGCCGCAGCCACGGAGGGGATCTTGTTGGCAAGCACTGCAAAGGCAAGCACTCGTCCGTCATGATCTCGCACACTGCCAGCGAGCGCGACCGTGTCATTGAGACTGCCCGTCTTGGCCCGCACATACCCGATGGCCTGATTCATTCCCTTGGCAGAAAAACGATCGGCCAGAGTGCCCGTCAAACCGGCCACCGGCAGGCCAGCCCCAATCGGCCACAACGTCGACGATTGCTCGCCGGCCGTAGCCGAGATCACCGAGGCGAGAGCAAGTGGCGTGATGCGATCGCGATGCGAGAGCCCACTTCCGTCAACCAGGGTCACGCCGGCTGTTGGAATTCCGAGTTCGTTGGCTGCCGCAATGGTCGCACTAGCGCCCGTCTTGAAGGTTCCCTTCCCGGTGGACTTCAGTCCGACGAGGTGAGCGAGGGATTCGGCAAGGTCATTGTTGGAGTCGGTGAGCATCTGCTGCACGAGAGTGCCAACCGTCGGTGATTCGACTCGAGCGATCTCTGCGGATCCTTCGACAGGCTTTGCCTTCGTGCCAAGCGTCGCCTTGGTGCCGTCGAGAGCGAGCAGATCAACGAACTGCTTGGCCGCAGCCCGCGCCGGATCCGATGACCGAGCGAGTGACCGCTTGCTGACGCGCCCCTGGTCGGTCATCAACGCAGTGACCGGCGTGACGACACCGGCGCTCGGCCAACTACGCGACCACCCCGAGGCAAACCCAGGCCCGCTGAACAGCGAGTCGTCGTAGTTGACCACCACAGCAGCTCCGGCCGGCAAGGCGGCGGCTGTCTGCCGGGCAAGATCGGAGAGTGATGCAGCAGTACGCGGCTTGGTGCCGGTGATCAAGGTGGCATCACCGCCACCCACCAACGTGACTGTCGATCCGTCGGATTGCACCGTCGTAGCCAAGCGAGTCCCGGCCCCGAGAACGTGCAACGCAGCAGACGCCGTCAGCAGTTTGGTCGTCGAGGCGGGCACGTGGGGCATGGTCGATGCACGATCGAAGAGCGTCTCCCCCGTGGCGGGATCCAGGACGATGGCAGCTGCATCTCCCATCGTCAGCGACGTCAGGAGCGGCGTGAGCTTTGCCGAGATTCCGGCTGAGGTGGGCACGGGGGCCGTCGATCCGGCAATTGCGGTAGGAGTGAGTACCGGCCCCGGTGCGGCTGCCCAGGCGGGGTGTGCACCGAGAACGAGCCCGATCGAGGCAATCAGGGTGACCGATGCCACAGGAAGTAAACGTTGCTGCAACGCCCCTCCTCCGCCTCTATACCCTTTACTCGTAAGAGTATGGCAACAGCACGATCACGGGAGAGGTCGCATCGGCGGCCGCAAACCAAGGAAGGCTCCTCATGGAACCGCTCACCTTTGATGTGACGATCGAGATTCCTGCGGGCAGCAAGAACAAGTACGAGATCGACCACGAGACCGGGCGCATTCGCCTGGACCGCATGCTCTTCACCTCCACTCGTTACCCGCATGACTACGGGTTCATCGACAACACCCTTGGCCAGGACGGCGATCCGCTCGACGCCCTCGTGCTCGTGCAGGAACCCACTTTCCCGGGAGTCGTGATTCGCTGCCGCGCCGTGGGAATGTTCCGCATGACCGACGAAGCCGGTGGCGACGACAAGGTGCTCTGCGTGCCGCTTGACCCGCGCCTTGAGCACCTGCGCGATATCCACCACGTGCCCGAGTTCGATCGCCTCGAGATCCAGCACTTCTTCGAGGTCTACAAGGATCTCGAGCCGGGCAAGAGCGTCGAAGGCGCGACCTGGGTCGGCCGGACTGAGGCCGAGAAGGAAATCAAGGAGTCATACGAGCGCGCGAAGGTCACCGGCTACAACCACTGACCTTCATGCAGGCACTCGGCATCTAGTTGGCAGAGCGATAGTCCAGTCGAGCGCGAGCTTCAACTGCCGCACGTTCGCCGATAAGTGAACCCAGGAATGGGACTGTCACGGGCGCACTGAGGCGAATGCTCACCGATTCGCCATCGCTGCGCACCTCGTCGAGTCGGATTCCGCGGAGTCGATCCGTCGAGGCAACTGCAACCACATTCGCGCGGACAACTCGCGCCACGCCTGAGGGATCGAGTGTGGTCGCTCTACTTGCGCCGTGTGCGTAATAGGCATCAAGATCAATCGCCTGAGCGCCCGCAAGAGCAGCAGCATCAGCGATTGCCGCGAGATTCCTGCGCTGAACGAATAGTGATGACACATCGACCACCACTGCGAGGGCAAGCAGGCAGACTGCTACGAGAACGATGCCTAGCAACACCACGCTTCCGGTGTCGTCTCGAGGGTCACCTCTCATTGGTCACCCCGATAGGTATCAACTGGCATGGTGCGTTGAGCGGAGATCGCAATTGATGAGCGCTCCTTGCCCAAGAAGTCGGGCAGCCACGGCAGATCGACGGCCCAGTTGAGCTCAATGTGAACGGTCGACTCAGGCGCCAAACATTGGCCGGTAGAACAGCTCACTCGAAGACTTCGCGCGGGGAGGGCAAACCCCTGATCGGAGAGAGCGATTGTCGCGGCAGATATCGCCCTAGTGCGCGCTTGCGCCACAGAGTCGGAGGAGACAAACGCCCGACCAGCCTCGCGTACCGCCAGGGATGAAGCGACAGAGGCGGCTTGGACGCGCATGATGCACATGGAGATGTAGGACAGCGGGATGAGCACGAGAACGCCAATCACGATGAATTCGATCACGGCACTTCCTCGATCGCGCACGTGAGACTTCGAGCTTGGACCACTCACGCATGTTCCTGAAGTGCGTGACCCTGGACATGAAGCAGAGTCGGGCCGAACAGGGCGATCAATGGAAGGCGCGCATCGATTTCGATCGCCATCAACACGTTTCCCCCACTGACGACTGGCTGAACTTTGATGCCCTCCACCACAGACGCAGCTACCGACTCTTCGATGATCGCTCGAGCACGCCGCTCCCCTGCGATCACATTCGAGTCAGCAAGTGCGGCGGCTCGCGCACCCTCAGCTGCGGCAGAAATCAGCACTGTGCGCACATGCATGACCAGAATCAACTGAAGCACCGCGAGCGCTAAGGCAAGCAAGATCGGCGCAACCAGAACGAAGTCGACGATCGCGCTCCCTCGATCATTGCGACCGCCTGAGTTCACGGAGTCGATACGGAGGTGAGGGCTCGATCAAGCACCCCGGTGAGCTGGTCGTCAGCGATGAGCCAGATAGCCGTGACTAGACCGGCGGTCATCACAGAGACGAGTACCCATCCCGGCACGTCTCCTCGATCGTCGTTCGCCTGCACGGCCATTCGAATCGAGTAGTCACGGAGTCGAGTAATCATGGTGAACCTTTCATTAGTTGATGAACAGATGAAGACTTCGAAATCCGGGGAACAGCGCAATCAGCACCACGGTCGGCAGGATCAAGAAGACAACCGGGATGAGCATTGCTACGTCCTTGCGACCGGCGGACTCCATGAGTCGACGCGATTGAGCTGCACGGGCATCAGCTGCCTGTGCGCGCAAGACGTCAGCGAGCGGCGTGCCTCTTTCCATCGCCAGCAGCAGTGCATCGACGAAGCGCTCAACCTCCGGGGCAGCTGAGGCTGAGCAAAAGTCCCGCATGGCAACTTCGAACGGCGTGCCCAGTCGAATCTCGGCCGCTGCACGACTCATCAGGGCTCCAAGATCACCGCTGGCCATCTCCCCCACACGGCTGAATGCTGCAGGCGGAGACTCCCCCGCCACCACCGCAAAGGCCAGAAGATCAGCAAGATCTGGAAGTTCAGCGCCGATTCGCCGGCTAATGCTTCGCTGCGAGCGGTTGTGGAATGTCGAGCGAAGAAGATCTGCCGCGATGCCGCCTAGGACTGCGAGAAGCGCCACCAGAAGCCCCGAGTTTCCGCGCAAGGCAAGTGCGAACCCCAAGAGCGCTCCTGCGCCTACTCCAACGGAGAGTGCGACAACTCGCTCAAGGCCCGCTGCGCTATCAGCTGAGCTGGTTCGCTTACCTCCCCACCTTCCTGCCGGCAGCAAGGCTT
Source organism: uncultured Actinomycetes bacterium (assembly GCA_937876275.1). Classification (GTDB taxonomy): domain Bacteria; phylum Actinomycetota; class Actinomycetes; order S36-B12; family S36-B12; genus CAIKZY01. Next base: position 7,596 of record CALFIA010000268.1, read on the forward strand.
GCAGGGTCGTCAGCGTGGAAGGTCGCTGATCACGTTGATCACTCGATAGGTAAGGAACGTACGGGGTGATGCGCTCGCGGAGGTTCAGCGGAGCAGTGACTCGAAGTCGAGCGATGACGAGTACGGCGCCGCAAGCAGCAGCGAGCCCCACCAGAGCACCGAGCCACGATGTGGTCACGCCAGGCTCCGAGGTTCGGGGGGTAGGCGGCCGATGAGAAGCATGGCTCGGTAGGCCACGACCGTAAGGCCGGCGGAGATCACCACGATCAAGGCACCGAGCGCAGATCGATATGCCTGTGCAGCCTCGGGCCTGGTGCACAGGAGTGCCAACGTGATCCACGGAGCCGCAACCGCAAGTCGAGCTGCGGAAACTGTCCAGCTTTGTCGCGCCTCGATCTCACCTCGAGTCCGCAAGTCGGCGCGTAACAGTGAGCTCACTGTGCGCAGCACCAGCCCGAGATCGGAGCCACCCACCTCACGAGCAATTCGCATGGAGGCGACCACCCGATCAGCCACGGGATCCGCAAGCTCTTGGTGCAAGAGGTCGAGGGCTGAACCGAACGAGCCGGTTACTCGGTACTCGGCGGCGAATCTCGCGAACGCGGGTCGCAGTGGAGCCGGACCGCGCGTCTGCAGGTCGGCAACTGCCTCGGGTAGTGACATTCCCGCGCGCACCGCGGAGGCTAGGGAGTCAACGGCATCAGGCCAGGCACTTCGTACGGCACGTTGTCGCGTACGAGCCCTCCTGCGCAGCAGAAGGAAGGGCATGGTCGATGCCAGCGCTCCCGCGATAAGGGCAACAGCGGGGACAGATGTGACGACTAGCGCACCTGTACCGCTCACCAGAGCAGCAACAGCCGACGCGGAGACAACGGTGCCCGGGGTTGCCTGCGAGAGGGCAGCCGCATCGATGAGCCGCTGCACTCGCCCGCGTCGCTGAGCTCGATGTGCGGGGCGCTCGAAGGACAGCGCGATGAGCAGCACTCCGATTGCCAGGAAAAGCCCGATGAGCGCACCCATCATGCCGCTCGCATGTGGTTCTCGGAATCGTGCAGGAGTCGTGCGACATCAAATCCGGCCCGCTCGAAGCGTTCGGGGTGGGGCGGAAAGCCGCCGAGACGTTGCAGACCCTTTCCGCGGTCGCCGAAGATGTCGGCAAGTTCGATTACCCCTTGCTCAACCCGACCGGAGAGCGTGGCAATCTCCCGCACCACACGTCGGCCACTGGCAAGGGTTGCTACATGCACGACGAGATCGACGCTGCCGGCAACTGTTGGCACGACAAAGTCACCAGGAATGTTCTGGCCCGCGAGGAGGGGAAGCGTGCACAGCTTCGTGATCGCCTCGCGAGCGCTGTTTGCGTGGAGCGTTGCCATAGCGGGCATGCCACTGTTCATGGCAACAAGAAGATCGAGAGCTTCGGCTTGTCGAACTTCACCGACGACAAGTCTCGTGGGTCGCATGCGAAGTGCTTCTCGCACTAGCCGACGCAGACTAACTTCGCCGGTTCCTTCCAAGCTCGCATCTCGTGTCTGCATAGGCACCCAGTCAGGATGCGCTGTGCGAATCTCGAAGACCTCTTCGCAGCTGATGATTCGCTCGTGAGCGGGTACGCAGCCGAGCAGGGCGTTGAGCATCGTGGTCTTGCCCGCCTGAGTGCCACCAGCGACGACGATGTTGAGGCCGCTCACGACAGCTGCCTCGAGGAATTTCGCCGCATGGGCTGTGACCGTGCCAAGGCCGATCAATTCGTCGACATGTGCCGCTCGGATGACGAATCTGCGAATATTCACCGACCAGTGCGCCCGAGTGATGTCAGGGATCACCACGTGTAGTCGGCTGCCGTCTGGCAGCATCGCATCAACAAAAGGGTGCGAAAGGTCGAGACGACGCCCTGAGGCACGCAGCATGCGTTCCACGAGTTCACGGATCTCACCCTCACCAAGCACAACTGTCGTGAGCTCACTCCGACCACCACGTGCGACGAAAACTCGACCTGGCTCATTTATCCAGATCTCTTCGATTTCGGGGTCGTCAAACAGTGGTTGAAGCGCTCCGTAACCCGTAAAGGATGCGAGAAGTGCACGACGCGCCTCACTCATCTCAGCGGAGGGATCGACGTCAACGAGGCAGGAATCAATCACGGAGTTAACGCCAGCGACATTCACCATGGGATCAATGGCTGCCTCGAGTAACGCCGACCGCACTCGCGCGTGCAGTTCATCAAGCATGGCGGCCCCCGTCCGAGTGATAACTCGTCGAAGGTAGATCGATCAGGAAGGGCGCACCAGGGTCACTTCACGAGCTGTGGATAACTAGGACGCGATGAAGCGATCCCAGGCAGCCTTGACCATCTCCGGATGTTCCATCTGTGCGACGTGGCCTGAGTCGGGAAGCACGACGACGTGCGCATTCGGGAAGTACTTGGTGACCTTGTGCGCTGCGGAGGGATCAATGAGCGGATCCTTGCGACCGTAGATCACGAGCGTGGGGCAGGTGATCTTGCCCGCGAGCTTCCACGGGCGATGCGGTCCACGATCCAGGAACGTCTTCATCATTCCGCGCAGCGATGCCAAGAAAGCATCGTTCGCATACGGGAAGTGCTCGCGCGCCTTGGCTTCTTCGACGGCCTCGTCATAGCGCTGAGGCGCGACGCGAGACGGATCGGCGAAACAGAGATCGATCGAACCTTGGACGCGCTGCTCGACCGGCACGTTGAGGAACTTCTCAACAAGCTTCTCCCCCACACCAGGCACTGCGATCACCGGCAGGTGCACATTGCCCTTTCCGATACTGAACGTCGGCAATGCAGGTGAGGTCATGGTGAGTGATCGCACGAGGTCGGGGCGGCGCGCTGCGATCTGTACTGCGACTGCACCGCCAAGGGAGTTGCCGAAAAGATGAACCGGGCCGCCACCGAGGTGATCAATGAGATCGACGACGGCGCGTGCATGCCCGAGCGGAGTCATGTCGCCATCACGGGGTGGCGGCGACTGACCGAAGCCACCGAGATCGACCGCATAGCCATCAACCTGATCACGCATGGCATCCATCAGATCCGTCCAGTTCAGCGAGGAACCGCCAAGACCGTGGATGAAGATGGCCAGGGGAAGACCGGGCTTGGTGGGCTCGGCGTGACGTACTGACAGCGTGCGGTGGACCAGGGCCACATCAGAGCGGGGCCACGGCGGGGCGAGCACGGTGTCGGTCACGAGACCAGGTTACCCAAGAACGCCCCACGGGGGTTACCCGTCAGTAGGGTTCTTCTCATGACCGCCGAGACCGTGCGCGCTGCTCGCCTGCCGAAGGCGGAGCGACGTGCGCAGTTGCTCGAAGCGGCACTTGAGGTGTTCTCGGCTGATGGGTACCACGCGGCAGGCATGGATCAGATCGCCGAACGTGCCGGCGTCACCAAGCCGGTGCTCTACCAGCACTTCCCGAGCAAGCTCGACCTCTATTTGGCCCTGCTCGACTCGGCCATCGGCGAGCTGCTGACCGCAACGAATGCGGCAATTGCCTCGACCTCCGACAACAAGCAGCGCGTTCGGGCCACCCTCGATGCGTATTTCGGCTTTGTCGATGCACGCAAGAGCGGTTTTCGCCTCGTGTTCGAGAGCGACCTGATGAACGAGCCCGCGGTGCGCGAGCGCGTGGAAAAGGCAGAGTCGGCGATCGCCGAGTCCATTGCCCGCGTCATCGCTACCGACACCGGACTTCGTGACGATCAGGCTCTGCTGCTCGGTTCAGGCCTCCAGGGAACTATGGAGATCTCAGCGCGGCGCTGGGTCCGCGACCCCGGCGAGATCACCCGCGATGAAGCCGCGGAACTCGTGGCGACCTTGTGCTGGCGAGGCATCGGCGGATTCCCGCTGACCCATCCCCCGTCCTAGCTCACCGCTACTGCCTCAGCATCATTTCGTCGACGGCGTAACCCCGCCCGAGGGCGTGGGGCCTGGCTGCGTGAGAGCATGGAGTCGTACGTCCGCATACACAAGGGAGATAGACCGTGGAGATCAAGGTCGGTGTCGAGAACACCCCGCGCGAGGTCGCACTCGAGAGCGAGCAGACACCCGAGCAGGTCACCGCTGCTGTTGAGGCTGCACTGGCCAACGGCACCGTGCTGTCGCTGACTGATGATCGCGGTCGCACCGTGCTGATCCCCGGCGCGAAGATCGCTTACGTCGAGATCGGCGCGCCGTCCTCACGTCGCGTGGGCTTCGGCTCCTAACACCACCCCGCACTCGGTTTCGCTACGCGGCGAGACCAAGTGCTGTCATGCGCCGAGTGTGATTCTCGGTCAGTCGCGCGAGCATGCGACCCATTTCCGCGAGGTCAGCACCCGGGCGGTCAACGCCTCCGACAATCAGTGACGAGAGCGCATCGCGCTCGGCGGCAACTCTCTGCGCCTGCGAGAGTGCTTCGCCAACCAGACGGCGACCCCACAGCGCTAGTCGGCCGGCAACACGCGGGTCTGCATCGATAGCCGCGCGAACGCGATCGACCACGAAAGCAGAATGGCCGAGGTCCTCGCACACAGTCTCGACGAGTTCGCGAGTCTGCACGTCGACGTATCGCGAAATCTCACGATAGAAATCCATGCCAATGCCATCGCCGACGTAGGCCTTGATCAGTCCTTCGAGCCAGTCACTGGGCATCGTGTGCGAATGGAATTCGGCGTAAGAACTCTTGAACGGAGTCATCGCTGCTTCCGGATCGACGCCTAGCTCGATGAGTCGATCGCGCAGATGTCGGTAATGCCGGAACTCCGCATTGGCCATCTCGGCTAGAGCTGACTCATCGCCAACGGTAGGTGCGAGCGCCGCATCGGAGGCGGTGCGCTCGAATGCCGTGAGTTCGCCATAGGCAAGTACTCCGAGCAGATCAATCACCGCCTCCCGGTAGACCGGATCGGTCTCCAATGCGGACGGATCGGGCGCAGTGAAGTCGTCGATCGGCTCCCCTGGGGGCATTTCCTGCTCAGCAGTCATAGTGATTCCAGGGTATCGGGGGCTGACGGGTAGAGTAATCACTAATTACAAGGAGAATTTTGACTACTGACAGCGTTTCCGCCGTCGACCCCACCACTGCACCGACCTTCGCAGAGCTGGGCACCGACCCCCTTATTTCCGCCGCACTTGCCGCTGACGGCATTCACACGGCATTCCCCATCCAGGCTGCCTGCATCGGCCTTGCCCTCGAAGGCAAAGACCTCATCGGTCAGGCCAAGACGGGAACAGGCAAGACCCTCGGCTTCGGCATCCCTTTGCTGCAGCGCGTCGACATGACCAACGACGGACGTCCGCAGGCACTCGTGATCTGCCCGACCCGCGAACTTGGTCTTCAGGTTGCTACCGATCTTGAGCGTGCCGGTCGCGAGAAGGGCGTGCGCGTTCTCGCCGTCTACGGCGGTCGTGCCTACGAGCCGCAGATCGAGGCGCTCAAGAAGGGCATTGACGTTGTCGTCGGTACACCCGGTCGCATCATCGATCTCGCGCAGCGTCGCGACATGGATCTCTCGCAGATCAAGGTACTCGTTCTTGACGAGGCTGACGAGATGCTCGACATGGGCTTCCTGCCTGACGTGGAGCGCATCGTTGCCCAGGTTCCGGCCGTGCGACAGACCATGCTCTTCTCGGCAACGATGCCGGGCACCATCTTGAATCTCGCTCGTCGATACATGACTCAGCCGACTCACATTCGTGCCGGCGAGATCGGTGACGACAACGCCACCGTCGATGCGATCGAGCAGCATGTGTGGCGCGCTCACCCGATGGACAAAGTCGAGCTCGTTGCTCGCATCCTGCAGGCCAATGGCCGTGAACTCGCAATGATCTTCACCCGTACCAAGCGAAAGGCCCAGAAGATCTGTGACGAACTGACCGAGCGTGGATTCGCTGTCGGCACCGTTCACGGTGACCTCGGCCAGGGTGCACGTGAGCAAGCCCTTCGCGCATTCCGCAACGGCAAGGTCGACGTTCTTGTCTGCACCGATGTCGCAGCTCGCGGCATCGACGTCGACAACGTCACTCACGTCATCAACTACGAATGCCCTGACGACGAGAAGACTTACCTGCACCGCATCGGCCGCACCGGTCGCGCCGGCGCAAGCGGCACTGCCGTCACGCTCGTCGATTGGGAAGACATCGCCCGCTGGCAGATGATCGATCGCGCACTGAAGCTTCCCTTCAAGGATCCGATCGAGACCTACTCGAGCAGCGATCACGTCTATACCGGTCTAAACATCCCCGCTGGCACCACCGGCAAGCTGCCCAAGTCGCAGCGCTCGCGTGAGGGCCTGGGCGCTGAAGCTGTCGAGGATCTCGGCGAGACCGGCAAGAAGCCGAAGTCCGACAGCAACCGCGGTCGAGATGGTGGCCGTGGTGGCGACAAGCACGGCGGTCACAAGAAGCATGACGATCGCCCGAAGGTCGATAAGCCGCACGCGGAGAAGCCGAAGTCTGACGCGGACCCGGACGCCAAGGCGAAGCAGGCGCGTCAGCGTCGTCGCACTCGCAGCGGTAAGCCCGCTGAAGGCGCGTCGACCTCAGCCGACTAGGCCTTTCCCAGCACGACTTTCGCAAGGGCGCGGTATTCCATCGCGCCCTTCGACTTTGGTGATGTCGCCAGGATGCTTCGCCCAACCGCGGGTGCTTCCGCAAAGCGAATAGAGCGCGTAATTGGCGCGAGCACCTCGACCTTGTAGCGCGGACCTAGATCGTTGAGCACTGCCTTGGCATGCGCGGTTCTACCGTCGTAAAGAGTCGGCAGAATGCCGAGAACACGAAGTCGCGGATTGATCAGCCGCTTCACGTCGGCAATGGTCTCCATCAATTGCCCGACTCCGCGATGCGAGAGTGTTTCGCACTGGAGGGGAATGACGACGTCATCTGCCGCAGCCAGCGCATTGATCGTGATGATGCCGAGTGACGGCGAGCAATCGATGACGATCCAGTCGTAGTCATTGGCCACGGTCGCAAGAGCGTCACGCACGACAAACTCGCGTCCCGAACGTGAAGCCAGAAGTTGATCTGCTCCGGCGAGGTCAATTCGCGCAGGCAAGAGGTCGATACCATCTGCCGTCTTCAGGAGTACATCCGCAACCGCGGCGCCACCGAGCACGTCCATCGCCCCGAGCTCGAGATCCTCGGGATCCCAGCCGAGACAGAAGGTGGCACAGGCCTGGGCATCAAGATCCACCAGCAGCACTCGCTGGCCCGCTTCGACGAGGGCGGCGGCGAGGTTCACGGCCGAGGTGGTCTTGGCGACCCCACCCTTCTGGTTCGCCAGGGCGAGAATGCGTGCCATCTGCCCTGCCTCCCCTCGAATCGCACCGTGGGCTGCAAGCCTAGGCAGGTGAAGACGACGAGTCATCGCCGCGGGGTTTCAGCGGAGGCCATCACGGGTAGGACACCTCGGTGACGGATGACCGCGAGCTCAGGTGGGATCTCCCCTGGGACGACACGGCCCCCGCCCAGGCACGCAGGCTGCTGAGCTCAGCTCTCGGCCCGCTGACCCCCGATGACCTGCTGCTCATCGCCTCCGAACTCGTCACGAATGCCTATCGCCATGGCCTGGCGCCGCTGCTGTTGTGCGCACGTCAGCACGACGCGGAGATTGAGGTCGAGATCGAGCAGACTGCAGCAGTCGCCCGGCCCGAGGTGCTCACGGTCGACGAGACCTCGATCGGCGGGCGCGGTCTTGCTCTGGTCAATCAACTGGCGGACGCCTGGCAGTGGACGGAATCAGAAGGCCGTCTGCGAGTTAGTGCGATCCTTCGCCTTCGCTAGAGCAGGCCGTTCTCTCGCATGTAGTCGAGCAGGCCGGGGCTGGTCTGGAGCTCGCGAATCTCATGAAGGCTGAAGAATCCGGCATCGGTAGCGTCGTCGCCGGAACGAACCGGCAACCGATCTTTGGTGTGCATCAAGAACTCGCGGATGTGGAACGTGCCGCCCTCGGGTGCAGGACGAAGAGCCGGACCAAGCTCACGCTCAATAGTCACGTGAAGTCCGGTTTCCTCCATCACCTCGCGAATGATGGCTTCCTCGGCAGTCTCATCGGGCTCGACTCGTCCGCCAGGAAATGCCCATGTGCCTTTCGACGGCTCATTCGCTCGGCGCACCAGGCAGAGACGACCTTCGATGTCGAAAATGACAGCGCCGACGCAGGGGATCATCTCCCCTGAGCCGGCGCCGGTTGAGTCAGTCATCACGAACGAGTCTTGTATTCCTCAAGCAGACGGCGCGCAATGATCATGCGCTGGATATCTGCGGTGCCCTCGCCGATGAGCAGCATGGGTGCCTCGCGGTACAGGCGCTCGATCTCGTACTCCTTGGAGTAGCCGTAGCCACCGTGGATGCGGAAGGAATCCTCGACAACCTCCTTGCAGTACTCGCTGGCGAGGTACTTGGCCATGCCGGCTTCCATGTCATTGCGCTCGCCGGAATCCTTCTTGCGAGCGGACATCACCATCATCTGGTGCGCGGCCTCGACCTTGACAGCCATGTCGGCCAGGCGGAAGGCAACCGCCTGATGCTCGTGGATCGGCTTGCCGAAGGTGATGCGCTGCTGCGAGTACTCGACGCCGAGCTCGAAAGCGCGAATCGCAATCCCGCAGGCACGTGCTGCGACGTTGACGCGGCCCACCTCGACGCCATCCATCATTTGGTAGAAACCCTTGCCGGTCTCACCGCCGAGAAGGTCGTCGTTGCTCAGCTGCAGGTTGTCCATGACGAGCTCGGTGGTGTCGACACCCTTGTAGCCCATCTTCTCGATCTTGCCGGGGATGGTCAGTCCGGGGCGCACCTCGCCGAAGCCCGGGGTCTTCTCGATCAGGAAGGTCGACATTTTCTTGTAGACCGACGCACCTTCGGGAGCATCACCGTCGGTACGCACCAGCACAGCAACGAGGGTCGATGAGCCACCGTTCGTCAGCCACATCTTCTGACCGTTGAGCTTCCAGCCATCGCCATCGCGCACTGCCTTGCTGGTGATCGCCGAAACATCTGAACCACAGCCCGGCTCGGACATCGAGAACGCGCCGCGAACCTCGCCGGTGACCATGCGCGGCAGGTACTTCTGCTTCTGCTCTTCGGTGCCGTGCTGCATGAGCATGTAGGCGACGATGAAGTGCGTGTTGATGACGCCGCTGACGGGCATCCAGCCGCGAGCGATCTCCTCAACGACGAGTGCGTAGGTGAGCAGCGACTCACCGAGTCCGCCGTACTCCTCGGGGATCATGAGACCGAATACACCGAGCTCCTTGAGACCTTCGACGATCTTCGTCGGGTACTCATCGGCATGCTCGAGCTCCTGGGCAACGGGAATGATCTCGTTGTCGACGAAGTCGCGCACTGCAGCGAGGATTTCCTCCTGCACATCGGTAAGTCCCTCGGTTTGCGCTAGACGCGGCATGGTGACTTCCTTTTCTGCGTGGGTCGGTAGTTCTCGTCAGGGATGTTGCGGGCTTGCTTACGCCTCGGGCGGGGTGAAGGTGGTGGTGCGTGCCATGCCCGCGGCGCGGCCCTTAGCGGAGACGACGAGCGCCATCTTGCGGCTGGCCTCGTCAATCATCTCGTCTCCCAGCATTACCGCACCTC
>CALFIA010000269.1 GCA_937876275.1 uncultured Actinomycetes bacterium
GCGCGGAGACAGGCCTGCCCGCTATTGCCGATGACTCCGGCCTTGGCGTCGATGCTCTCAACGGCATGCCGGGCATCTTCTCGGCCCGTTGGTCAGGCGCCCATGGCGATGACATTGCGAACCTGAACCTACTTCTCGGCCAGCTCACCGACGTTCCCGATGCCCGTCGTGGCGCGGCCTTCCATTGCGCGGCCGCAGTTGTCCTCCCGGATGGCACCGAGCGCGTTGTCGAGGGCACGATCGACGGCACCCTGATTCGCGAGCCCCGGGGAACGAACGGCTTCGGCTACGACCCGATCTTCGTGCCCGTGGGCGAGAGCCGCACCACCGGCGAGATGTCCGCTGACGAGAAAGACGCCATCAGTCACCGAGGCCGCGCCATGCGTGCCCTCGTGCCGGTGCTCCGCGACATCCTCGATTAGAGCGCGACTCCCTCAGATTCCTCCGTATTGGAGACAAGAACTTCTGAGTCTCCAATACGGAGCAATCGCCGGTCGTCGCTCTCTCGCGCGGCAGTGACGAGCGAAACTGAATTGCCGTCCGTATCGAGGCTTAAGGAACTGTCCTCGATACGGACGGCAATCCAGTGCAGCGGAAGAGCTACAGATGCGTATTAGCGCGGGCGAGGTCATCCTCGAAGTCGACCTCGACAGCGAAGAGATCGCTGATGTCGAGCGGAATGACCTTCATGCCGACCTTCTCGATGGCAATCTCGATGCCTCGCTCGAAGTAGTCGGTGTCAGCACACGCCTCGAGGCCTGCGATGAGATCCGCGCGGTCGGCTGCACTGATGTAGTTGATGCCCACTGACTCGCCGAGTGCGTTCTCGACGGTCTTCGAGAGCAGCGCGACATTTCCGTCAGCGTCGACCGTGTACTTCACCTCTTCCTCGGCGGTGGCCGAAGTGTTCACGCAGATGAAGGACGTGCCAGCTTCCATGAGGGGCTTCGCGCGTTCGAGCACCGCCGGATCGAAGACCACATCGCCATTCATCCAGAGCACGCCGCCGTCGCTGGCGATCCGCAGCGCCTTGAGCAGGCTGCGGTTCGTGTTGGTCTGGTCGTAGTTCTCGTTGTACACGTAAGCGACATTCGGAAAGGCCTCGATGATGAGCTCGAGCTTGAAGCCGATGACTGTCATGACGCGTAGGTCTGCACCAAAGGCCTTCTCGAGGTTGTCCATCTGCTGGCGCATGATGGTGCGACCGTCGACAAGGGGAGTGAGTGGCTTGGGCCAGGGCTTGCCGAGTCGGGTACCCATGCCTGCAGCCAGGATCACGGCCTGCACGTTCATTCGAACTCCCGTTGTCGCGTATCTCACTCGAATCAATCCACCAACCTGTGCCGATACTTAGGGCGCGCGTGGGGGAGAGGTGATCCGATCGATCCCCAGTATCGTAGCGGGGTGCATGTCATCTGGGAGCACCGCCAAGTGCTGCGAATGTTGGTCCTTCGCGACCTCCAGAAGACCTACACGAAGCTGAGACTGGGCTACCTCTGGACCTTGCTCGAGCCTCTGGGCATGTCAATCGTGCTGTGGCTCGTGTTCTCGGTTCTGCTTTCGCGTCATATCGGCCAGCAGCCCTACGCGTTGTTCATCACGATTGCGATCCTGCCGTGGTGGTGGTTCACGAAGGGTGTCGCGCAGTCAACGCGCTCGTTCAAGCGCAACACGAATGCACTGCGCATCAGTCTGCTTCCCACGGAGATCTGGGTACTGCGCGTCGTGTTGGTGTCGATGATCGAGTTCTTCTTCTCGTTGCCGATCATCCTGGTCGCCATGATCTTCACGCGCACGATTCCCGGCCCGCTCATCATTTTCTATCCCGTTGCGGTCCTCGCGCAGTTCCTCTTGATGTACGGGCTGGGTCTGCTCGTCGCCTCTGGGGTTGCGATCATCCCTGATCTTGATCGAATCGTCCGCATCTGCATGCGTGCACTCTTCTATCTGTCACCCGTGCTGTACTCGATCACCAAGATTCCCGACCACGTGCAGCCCTTTGCCGCGATTAATCCACTCGTGGGCATCCTCGGTCTGTATCGCATCGGTTTTTGGACTGAGGAAATCGAGACTCCGTGGCACTACGCGGTGTCCTTCGTGGTCGTGTTCCTTGTGATCGGCGCGGGTTTGTTCGTATTCAAGAAGCTAGAACCGCGCATCCTGAAGGGGGTTTGAGATGGCACGCATTCGACTTACCCCTGACCTCAGCACGATGATCGAGTTCGCCGGTGTGGGTAGTTCGGTCGTGCGACAGACGCGACGCGGCGGAGGTGGCCGCAAGCACGCCCTTCGGCGCATGGCAGGTGAGTTCCAGAACGAGACCGAGTGGATCCTGCGCGACATCACCACCTCGGTGGGAGTGGGCGAATCGGTTGCACTCATCGCCTTGCCCGATGACGGTCGTGAAGAGCTGCTTCGACTTGCCGCAGGCACGCTTATTCCCGACACAGGCATCGTGCGTCGCAAGGATTTCGTCGTGCCGTTCGTCGGTGTCGTACCGGCTCTTGACCGCTCGTATACCTTCCGCCAGAACATCTACATCATCGGCGGGCTCCTCGGCATGACTCCCAGCGAGGTGGAGTCCAAGGTTGACCGCATTGCCGACGAGGCAGATGTCGACGGTCGTCTCGACAAGTACCTGGGCAACGCTCGTCCGATCGTGCGACAGAAGCTGGCCTGGGCAATCTGCATGGCAGTCGAGACACGTGCTTATGCCATTGAGCAGTTGCTGGTCGTGGGCGACGGTGAGTTTCGCGAGCACTGCTGGCAGCAGGTCGAGCAGAAGCGTGCTGACGGCGTCACATTCCTCGTGTCCAGCGACAACGATGATGACCTCTTGCGTTTCTGCGACCGAGCGATCGTTCTGGGCAATGGCTCCGTCATCGCGGAGACGACCGTGGAGGACGGCGTGGCCCTGCGCAAGGAGATGGCCCCTACCTCCAAGCGCAAGAAGGAAAAGGCTCGAATCGAGGAAGACGAAGAGGGCGAGTACGAGGATCTCTGATCCGGCCTCGGTAGGCTTGTTCCGATGTTCACCGGTGGATGCGAGGCTGCGGCATGACTGATCGACCGTCACGCCCGACCGTTGCCGAGATTCGTGAGGTGTGCCAGCCACCGGCGATTCGTGGCCGCAAGAACTCCGAGCACTGGGTTGCTGACGTCTACCTTCGCGACATCTCTCCGTATCTGACGAAACTCCTTCTGCGCACCCCGATCACCGCCAACCAGGTGACCTGGCTGATGATCCTGACCGGGGCGAGTGCCGGCCTCGTCGTGCTGATTCCCGGTGTTATTGGCGGCCTGCTAGCGATGCTTCTGGGTCAGATGCAGATGCTGTGGGACTGCTGCGATGGCGAGGTTGCTCGCTGGCGCAAGAAGTCATCTCCGCTCGGTGTCTTCCTCGATCGCGTGGGTCACTACACGACGGAGGGCATCATTCCGATCGCCCTCGGCTTTCGCGCTGCGGGTTTCCCGAACGCCGGTTGGCTTGATTCCCCATGGCCGCTGATCGGTGCATTGCTTGCCGTCATGATTCTCTACAACAAGGCGCTCAATGACATGGTCCACGTGTCACGCGCCTATAACGACATGCCAAAGCTTGCTGATCGCGCTGATGTCGGTGTTCCGAAGGCGGCGGGCCTACGCAACCTGCGTTCATTCGCCCGTTTCGTGCCCTTCCATCGCTCGTACCACTCGGTCGAGCTGACGATCCTGATCTTCCTGGCCTCAATCGGCGATGCGATCACCGGCGATCTCGTCGTCACGCGCATCCTGCTGTCGTTCCTGGCAATCTTCGGTGTCATCACGATCATCGGTCACCTTGCCTCGATTCTGAGCTCGAGCAAGCTGCGCGCATGAACCCCCGTTATGGCGTTGTTGTCCTGACCATGGGCAAGCGCCCCGATGAACTCCAGGCGGGGGTCGCGTCGATTCTCGCTCAGCGTGGCGTTGAGGTCGATGTCGTGGTGGTCGGCAATGGCTGGATCCCGACCGGGCTGCCCGCCCAGGTGAAGACCCTTGCCCTGCCGGAGAACGTCGGTATTCCTGCGGGTCGTAACGCTGGGGTTCCGGAAGTCAACGGCGAGCTGATCTTCTTCCTCGACGATGATGCCTGCCTGGCAGATGACGGCTTCTTGGCAGATCTCGCCCGCAGGTTCGCTGCGGATCCGACCTTGGGTCTCATTCAGCCGCGAGTTGTCGACCCGACCGGCGCTGTTGCCCCCGGCCGATGGGTGCCGCGCCTGCGCCCCGGCAATCACGCGACTCCTGGCCCTGCCACTGCGCTGTGGGAGGGCGCAGTCGCGATGCGACGCGATCTCTTCGACGCGATCGGCGGCTGGCCGGACCCGTTCTTCTATGCACATGAGGGCATTGAGCTCGTGTGGCGAGTGTGGGATGCCGGGTACACCGCTTGGTATGCCGGTGACGTCATCGTGCACCATCCGGTCATCGACCCGGCTCGTCACGAGGTCTACTACCGACTCAATGCACGCAACCGTGTATGGCTAGCTCGTCGAAATCTTCCGATCATGCTCGAGCCGATCTATGTCGGGACCTGGGTGGGAATCACCGTGCTGCGCATGCGTGACAAGGACGCGCTCAAGGCATGGTTCGGCGGCCTGCGTGAAGGCATGAGCGAGAACCCCGGTGGTCGTCGCCCGATGAAGTGGCGCACCGTGTGGGAAATGACGAAGGCGGGCAGGCCGCCGGTCATCTAGCGCGAACTACTTCGCGCAGTTGAAGGTGACTCGCCTTCGGCGAGCGGCGCTCTCCTAGGCGTACATGCGCGAACTACTTCGCGCAGTACGCCTCATCGCCACTGTTGACGTTCGCGGTGAGGTCCTTCATCGCCGCCGCGATCTGCACTGGCTTGACGCCGGTGAAATCAGTGCCGATGACGAGATCCATGGCCTGTCCCTGGCCCTTCTTCGCCACGCCATTTGCGGTCGTGGCGTAGATCAGCGTCTTGGCTGACACGTCATAGTCAGGGTCGTAATTCACGGTGGTGGTCGTGACGTCCTGGGTGTCCCAGTTGCCCGTGTCGCGCACCAGGTAGCCCTCGGCCTTGAGCTGCTTGGCCACCTTCTTGGCGAGACCCTTTGTCGCGGTGCCGTTGTAGACGTTCACGCGAATGCCTGATGGCTCAGCCTTGAGCAGGGGCTGATCGCCGGCAGGCTTCGGCGGCCAGGTGGTGTCGTTGGCGATGGCCTCCCAGATCGGCTTGGCCTTCTTCTTATTCAGCAGCACGGTGGCGCCATCGCCGCTGGGGTACCAGGGCATCGTGGTGAAGGTGACCTTGCTCGGCTTGAGGTCTTTCAGGCTGAGCGCGATCTCCTTGAGGTTGTCGACATTGGCAAGAGTCGGATCAGCAGTGAGCGACTCGGTGGCGGCGTTGAGAACGCCGAGCATCTTCGCGGGGTTCAGCAAGGTGCCGCTCGACAGTGTCTTGCGAAGAAGTGAGGAGAGGAATGCCTGCTGACGACGAATACGGGAGGTGTCGGAGCCGTCGCCGAGTCCGTGACGGGTGCGCACGAAGGCCAGTGCCTCTTCGCCGTTGACCACATGTAGACCCTTGCTCATCTTCAAGCCGCTCTTGACGTCGTTGACGTCTTCAGTGAGACAGATCTCGACGCCATCGAGTGCATTGACGATCTTCTTGAATCCGCCGAAGTCGACGAGCATGAAGTTGTTGATGTCGAGGCCGGTCATCTCGTGCACGGCCTTGATGGTGCAACCAGGGCCGCCGAGTTCGATCGCGGAATTGAAGCGAGCCTTGTAGCCACCAACCGTGCTGCCATCGGACTTCTTGCACTCTGGCAGGGTGATCATGGTGTCGCGCGGGATGCTGACCGCAATCGCGCTCTGTCGATCGGCACTGACATGCAGCAGGATCGTGGTGTCGGAGCGAGCGCCGCTGATAACGCCGGCCTTGCCATAGCCCTTATTGCCCTTGCCCTGGCGGGTATCGCTGCCCATGAGCAGGATGTTCAGCGGCGTGTAGTTGCCGGTCTGCTCATCGACGAGGGCCGGGGCTGCTGACGAGCCGGTCTGGCCACTGATATCGATGGCGGTGATATTTCCGGTCAGGTGCCCCAGGAGCATGTTCACGCCCACGCCCACGGCGGTCATCGCCAGGACGGCGACGGCGAGCACGGCAGCCAGCAGGCGAGGCCAGCGGCGGCGGGCAGGGGTGGTCATTTGGGCTCCTTCGTGGGGTTTATCCATGGTAAGTCGCCCGTACCCGAATGCTGACCAGCGGCGCTCGGGCATCTGACGGTGCCTCGTGAGGCGCGGTTCCTGACAATTCGGATATTTACCTTCCTCGAATCACCCAGAGATGTTGTTGGTGTGACGGATGGGGCATGTGAGAATGGCAGTTCAGGCGGGACCTTCCTCACCCGTCCGGAAAGGCATGCGTGTCCAGACCAGTACGAGCGCGGTTCACTCGCGTCCTCGTACCCTCACTCGGCCTGGCCATCGCCCTCTCGGCTCTCGCTGCTCCCTTAGCCGTGGCCAAGGGCCGCGCGGCTATCAACCTGCCGCCTGCCACGACTAACGACTCGGGCTACGGCAGCGGCGCACCGATCGTGCTGACGACCAGTACTCCCGGCCCGGTGAACTGGAGCCTGGCCATCGCCTCACGGTGCGCGCAGGTGCGCACCCTCAGCGGCCAGCAGCCGGCCGCCGGTCCACTCGCCATTTCCTGGGACGGCCTGACCGATGCGGGCCAACCGGCCCCTCCCGGCAACTACTCGCTCACACTTACCGGCACGAGCGGCGGAGACACCGTGAGTGCGCTCACGGGGTACGCACGCATCAATGCTTCACCGGGTTCACCTGCGGATCCGTGCGGTCCGCCGGACAAGTTCACGATCACGGGCGCGGGTTTCGGTCATGGCGTGGGAATGTCTCAGTGGGGCGCGTATGGCATGGCGCAAGAGGGCGCAGACGCCGCAACGATCGTCTCGCACTACTTCCTCGGCTCGAGCGTGCAGCCGGTGCAAGACGACATGAACATTCGCGTGAACCTGCTGTATCACGTAGCGAACGCGAAGTTTCGAACGGAGCCACTCGAAGCCGGCGGGGGAGCAATCGAGCTCACCATCGGCTCGACCATCGTTCTCGGCGGTCCGAGTGACACCTTCACCACCGAACTCGTGCCTGAAGGCGTTCGAGTAATCAAGACAACCAACGGTGCAGCGACTGATCTCGGCACTGCACCAAAGATCGGTGTCCGTTGGGCAGGCACGAAGACGCCGGGTACTGCGGTCGGCGGAGCGACACTGCTCAACATCACTGGCCCCAAGGGCTCGCTTGCATCGCCGGGCCATCGCTATCGATTCGGCTCGATTGAGATCGTGCCGTTCACTGGCGACACGGGTCGCACGCTCAATGTCGTCAATGCGCTGCGCCTGCATGAGGAGTACCTCTATGGAATCTCTGAGGTCACGAGCGCATGGCCAACAGCAGCGCTGCAAGCACAGATCATCGCCGCACGTTCCTACGCGCTCAGCAAGATCAACGCCGGGGTGCGCAAGCCGTGCGCCTGTCATCTCGACGACGGCATGGGTCCGTACAGCGACCAGACCTTCACCGGCTGGAGCAAGGCCAGTTCCGCCAAGGGTGACAACTGGGTAGCTGCGGTAAACGGCACCCTCGCCTCCGACACCACAGGGCTTGCACTTCTCGACAGCACGGGCAAGCCGATCAAGGCCTTCTACACTGCCTCGACGGGTGGTCTCACGACCTCGTCGAAGGATCAATGGGGAGGCGATCTGCCGTACGCGCAGGTAGTCGACGATCACTGGTCGCTCAATGCACCGAACCCCGATCGCTCATGGACGATCCCGGTGACGCAGGCGAAGATGGCACAGATTTTCGGCGTTCCGCAGGTCACCAGCGTGAACATCACCGATCGCATTGCTTCCGGTGCGCTCAAGCAGGTCACCGCCACGCTGCCCGATGGGCGCACCGTCACCAAGGGCGGCACGGCATTCATGTCTGCCATCGGCGCGAAGTCGCGCTACATCCAGTCCGTTGACGGGCAGATCGGCACGCCCCTGCCGACGATCGCGCCCACCGTGATCACGCCGACGGTGCCGGCAACTCCGGACGGCGCTCCCGTCACTCCGGGCACGACTCCTGCTCCGCCTGCTCCCGCCGTGGTGTCACCGCCTGCAGTGTCGGTCACGCTCACCGCAGGTCCGAGTGTCACGCCCAAGGTGGGTAGCTCTGTTGTCTTCACTGGCGCACTCTCGACCGGCAAGAAGGGTCTTCGGGTCGAGCGCCAGATGCTTGTCGATGACGTGTGGCGTACGAAGGCCAAGGCAAGGACGAAGAAGAACGGTTCCTTCTCCTTCACCATCAAGAAGGCGGTGCCCGCAGGCGCGGTGTATCAGTACCGGGTCGTGGTGTTCAAGAAGAAGCAGGTGCTCGCCGTCAGCGAGCCAACCACGATCACTGTCACGCCGTAACTAGAGCACCACGATGCGCGATGCGCGCTCCTGCTCGGCAATCGACTCTGCCGCTGCCTCATCAGTGCACATGATGATCGAGCCGCCCGTCACGAGTGGTGCAGGCAACGCCCAGGTCCATGAATCCGCATTGCGCTCATCTGCGCACACCACAACCGTGCGTTCGGCGGTAGCTCCGACATCGGGAACGTCAACAGTGAACCTGCCACGCGCTGCGAAGCCGTCAGGCTGCATTCGCACGACCACGGAGGCATCGATGCAGCCGTCGGGCACCGAGCCCGGCACGGTCAACCCGAAGGGGTGAAGGGAGACCACGACTACGTCGCACGAAGCCGTTGAGGCAAGCGCCGCCGCCTCAACTGACGTGCACACCACCAGATCTGCGGAGTCCGGATCGCCGAACGGCTCGCACTCACCGCCGATAGCCGCGATACCGCCGATCCACAGACTTCGCTGCCAATGCCAGGGCAGGTGCACGGCAATGCGGGCGCCGGGGTCGAGGAGAAACTCATCGGCGAGTGCTCCGGCTACCTTCGCTGCGCCGTTCTCGGTGGAGATCGCCGAGAGCTCCATTCGCTCATCGCCGGAGATATAGGTCAGCAGCGGGTCAGAGCCATGGGTGCGGCGGCGAGTAGTCAGCAGGCCCCACAGATCAACGTCGGTCACGGAGTGAAGACTACGACCTCGCACTGAACGCCCGGCACGGAAGCAAGTTTCGCATCACATGTGTAGAGCGGTGCCTCGAGAAGTTCGGCGAGCACGAGATATCCCGAATCAAAGGCAGTGGCGTTGGGGGTCAGCTGGATCATGCGTGGAATCTGAAGATCAATCGGAAAGAGCTGAAGCGGCAGATGGGGGATGGCATGTGCCGCACGCATGTAAGCGTCAGTGTCCAGGCGGCCCTGAAGATGCATTCGACGAATGGCGGAGAGGCACTCAATCCTGACGTAGTCAGGTGCACACCACGCACCCTCCGCGGGAAGTTGCTTGCGAACATGCTCGTAGCGAGGTGACGTAAGCAGAGCCACGAACGCACTCGCATCGAGAACTGATGTCATCCGAGCTCGTCGCGATGCGCTCGAACTGCCTCGACGATCTCTGCAGTGGTCACGTCACTCCTAGGGATGGAATCGAGAAGGGCAGTGAGTCGATCCTCGATTGCGGACTTTTCGACCTGGGTGTGGAGTACCCCGAGGAGGTACTGCTGCACGGATTGCCCTGCGGTGGACGCCAGGGACTTAATCGACTCGTTGAGTTCGTCAGGCACGTTTCGGATCGTGATCACAGTCATGCATGCATTATGCATGCACTCTATGGACGGGTCAATGGCAGACCAAAACGGGCGTCGTGTGACTGTCGGCACTACCGCGGAACGCGAGTGGTTCTGCCGCCATATGGCACCCTGGCGGCATGACTGAAGCCGTACTCCTCGTCGGTGGCCAGGGCACGCGCCTGCGTCCGCTCACCATCAACACCCCCAAGCCGATGCTGCCGGTGGCCGGCGTGCCCTTCACGGTGCACCAGATCACCCGCGCTCGCGATGCCGGTGTCACGCGCATCGTGCTCGGCACGAGCTACAAGGCCGATGTCTTCAAGGAGTTCATCGATGCGAGTGATCTCGGCATCGAGGTAGTGATCGCGACCGAAGACGAGCCGCTCGGTACCGGAGGTGCCATTCGCCACGTTTTGCCGTATCTCGAGAGCGGCGCTGATGATCCGGTTCTCGTCTTCAACGGCGACATACTTTCCGGTCTCGACATTGCCGGCCTGGTGCGTACGCACCAGGAGACCAACAGTGACGTCTCGCTCTACCTGACAACGGTCGAGGATCCTCGTGCGTTTGGTCTCGTGCCGACCGACGCGAACAGGCGCGTCACCCAGTTCCTCGAGAAGCCGCAGACGCCCGAGGAAATCGTCACCGACCAGATCAATGCCGGCTGCTACGTCTTCAAGCGCTCGGTCATCGACTCGATCCCGACCGGTCGCCCCGTCTCGGTCGAACGCGAAACCTTCCCGGGCCTGCTTGCTTCGGGTGCAGTTGTCAGTGGAATTGTCGACCGCGGCTACTGGCTGGATCTAGGCACGCCGCTGGCATTCGTGCAGGGCTCCTGCGATCTGGTGCTCGGCAACGCCCCGAGCCCGGCGGTCGCCCAGACCGGGCAGTCACTCGTACTCGACGGTGCCGCTGTGGCAGGAGATGCGGTTCTGACCGGTGGCACGACCATCGGCACGAACGCGAGCATCGCGAGCGGTGCGCACATCGACGGCGCAGTCGTGTTCGATCACGCCAAGGTCGGCGCCAATGCCCGCATTACCAACTCGATCATTGGCGAGGGTGCCGTGATCGGTGAAGACTGCATCATCGACGGCGCCGTAATCGGCGATGGTGCCGTGATCGGTGCGGGCAATGAGCTTCTTGCCGGCGTTCGGGTGTGGCCGGGCGCGAACCTTGGCGAGACCAGCGTGCGTTTCTCCAGCGATCGCAGTTAGGTAATCAGCCCGCGCTTCTTCGCTACGCGGTATAGATCGGTCTTGGTCGACACCTCGTAGCCGGCCTTGGTGTACTTCGCGCGCACGCGCTTGATGTACTCCTGCGCGGTAGTGACTGAAACGCCCATGCGACGCGACACGGCCTCCATCTTCAGCCCCGAGGCGTAGAGCGAGAGTGCGGTGCGCTCTTGATCGGAGAGCTTGACGTCGGAGTGCAGATCGCCGACGAGCGCCATCGCGATCTCAGGTGACATGAAAGGCTTACCGGCAAGAGTTGAGTCAATCGCCGCGCGAATCTGCACGACATCGGTCTGTTTCGACACGTAAGCGAGTGCCCCGGCTGACATCGACTCGCGCACGATCATTGGGTCACCCAGGGCACTGATGACCATGACGGGTACACCGGCGTCCACGAGAGCACGCACATTCGCAATCGGATTCGAGTCGTCACCGAGATCGAGATCGAGAAGTGCGCAATCAACGGCCTTGCGCTTGGCTGCATGCAGCGCGTCAGCGATCACCGTGCCTTCGTACGCGATCTCGACATCACCGAGCTCATTGATCAGCCCGGTGATGAGTGCCGAACGCACGAGGGGGTGATCCTCGAGAACGATGAAACGCAGCTTCTGAGCAGCCATGGTGCCTCCTGTGTGCACACCCTAGCGCAGAGCGGGGGACTTCTGTCCCCTATTGACCGTCAGATGTTGGGGGACCGATATTCCTGAAGGACGAGTTCGAGGAGTGGTCGCACCTGCTCGACTTCGAGGCCGATCCGCGAGGCAATCATCGATTCTGGGAGCCCGGCTGCGTACAGCACCAGTGCCCGCTCGGCCGTCGGATCAAGTGACACCGTCGAGCCGGCCACGGGTACCAGCACCGCGGCGAAGTCCGGAGAGATCCACGGTTGGCCGAGTTCTACAGCTACCACCGCCTCGGCAAGTTGGTCGATGATCGAGCGCTTGGGCACGTAGGCGGTCGCTCCGGCGCTCACTGCCGCCTGCACGAGGAGCGCCTGCTCGTGAGCGCTGATCATGACGACGGGAACTTCTACGTCTTTCAAACGCATGACGATCTCCGCAGGGCTGCGCCCATCACCGAGATCGAGATCCACGACGGCGCACGTGGCCTGGGCGTTCTCCGCCACGGCGAGCGACTCGTGCAGGTGCGCGCCGGTATACGCCATCGTGGCACCTGGAAATGAGGTGCTCAGATGATCAGTAATCGCACCGAGAACGAGAGGATGGTCCTCGAGGACGATGAACGAGTGGCGGGACACCGCCACACCCTAGGGCAGGAGCCGAGCACGTGACCGAGTCATCGAAGGATGCAACGCAGCTCGTTGCGATCTTCGAGCGCACCGGTGCCACGGCCCTTGTCGTCGCTGGCTCGATCGAATTCCTACCGTCGCTCTTTCTGCTTCTCCTTCACCGCGATGAGATTCCCGCACTCATCTGGCTGACCTGGTTGGTTCCGGTCGCGATCTTCCTCATCGCCTTCCTACCGTGGCTGCGCCGGGAGCGCGCGATGACTCAGGCAGCAGCCGGACTTCTCTTCCTGCTTCTGCCGATCGTGTTCGCGCAGGCCTACGGCCCCGGGTGGCTTCCGCTTCCGTTCTCGGCTTTCGCCGTGGCCTTTGGTGCGGCCTTCACCCTGGGGGTCGTGCCTGCGCTTGTCGTGATCGCCCTCGCCGCACTTCTCAACCTGATCGCCGTGCTCGTGCCGACTCCTCAGATGATCCTCGCCGCGGCAGACCTCGCCGGAGGTGCCATTGGGCCGATCTTCATTCTCATTGCGGCACCAGCGCTCCTGGGCATGGCATACAGCTGGCGTCGAGCCGCGCGCATCGCCGACGCGAGCACCGCGGAGATCGAGACCGCGGCAGCCGTGAGTTATCGCGCTGTGCAGGTGCAGTCCGCGCGCACATCGGTCGATCGTCGAATCCACGAAACGGTGCTCAACACCCTCAACGCGATCACTCAGGGTGTGGGCAGTGACGGAAATCTCCTTCGCGCCGAGTGCCGACGCGACATCGAGCAGCTCGAGCTCGGTGCGCTGCCCGCGCAAGAGGCAACCCTGGGCGCTCTCGTTGACGAAGCGCGACTCGCCGCGGCCTTGCGAACGCCGCAGGTGCTAGTCGATGTCGATACCGACTTCCTGCTCCCTCAGCAATCCGCGGGAGCTCTGCGTGACGCGCTTGTCGAGGCATTGAGAAATGTCGAGCGCCACGCGCAAGCGACCAGTGTCGATATCGATGCGCGACTCGTGTCAGGAGCGCTTGAGGTCGTTGTTCGCGATGATGGTCGGGGCCTGCGAGCGGGGGATACGGAGCGCTTCGGGATGCGCAACACGATCAAGGCCTCCCTGAGCGCCATCGGCGGCGAGGCAATTGTCGAGAGCGCGCCAGGTCAGGGCACCTCGGTGACCTTGCGCGTCCCCATCGTTGTGGCCGCCGAACTTCAGGTTCCGGTGAGTCCGGTCATTGACATCTTGCTCGACTCAGTGCGCACGCGAGCATTTCTCTTCGCGCCCACGATCTTCGGACTCGTCATGCTCCTCTGGATCGCGGGCGGCCTCGGCCATGCACGCCTAGCTTTCGCCCTGAGCTTCATTGCCTTCCTCGGCTGCAATATCGCCTTGGCTGTGCGCTGGAACACGAGATCACGTGTGCCGTTGACTCTTCTCGCCCTTGTGCTGGGCATCATGACCTACGCCATCACCGGGCATGAACTCGTGGGCTGTGCCTCCGCGTCATCGGTTCACTGGATCATCAACAGCGTGGCGGGCGGCATCGGCCTTCTACTCTTCGCCGGTCAGCGGTATTGGTGGCATTGGCTGTTCCTGCCCATCATCACCGCGGCGGGTCTCGTGCTCACGTTGGCGCTGCCGAGCGAATGCAACGCAGTTCCGGCAATGTCGCTCGTAGTGACGGTCGTCTATATGTCAGCTGCCCTCTTCCTGATGACGGTGCTCTTCCGAGAGTTCGATCGACGCCGTGCCGACGGACTCGTGCTCTGGGCCTCGTCGGTGGAATACCAGGCAGAGATTGAGCGCCAGATCACGATCACCTCCCAGTGGAGCAGGGTTAGTGCTTCCACCATCTCGCTGCTCAAGGGCATTGCTGATGGCAGCCTCGACGCCGGTGATCCACTCGTGCGCGAACGTGCCGCCGGTGAGGAGAGCCAGCTCCGCGGCAATCTCGGCTTCGAACGACTGTCTTCGTCGTATATGTGGAGGGCCGTCCTCGATGTCGTGGAAGTGGCTGCCGAGCGTGGCCTCAGCGTGGATGTCGCCGCGATCAGCACTCCCACGATTAGTCGACCGATTCCCGAGATCGTGAAGGACTTCCTGAGTTGGGTTGTGCTCGGGTCGCCGAGTCGTACGGTGACAATTCGGCTCTTCGTCGATGACGGCCAGCCCGAGGTAATCGTGACAGCGCTGACCGATGTTGTCGCACTCGCGTGGCAGGCTGCTGCCGAGTCGATGGAAGGCACCCTCGATATCGAGGCGAGCATTCTCGGCAGCTCGGGAATCCTGCTGAGCCGCACCCCGATTTCCGAGCGTCAGACCATCGTCAGCATTCGACGGGATCCGGAGGTCGGGCAGTGAAGCCGAGTGAGTTCGAGCATCCCGATGGATCAGCGCTCATCCAGACACGTCGCTGGGTATTCGTCCTGGGCATCTCGATCGCCTACCTGATCTCCCTGATTCTCGGCCTCACGGGCTGGCGGCTGATGACGTCTGTCGAGCACGCGCTCATCCTTTTCTCCATTCCCTGGTTCATCCTGGGACTACTGATGAATCGAGCCGGTACCCGGCTGTGGCTCTTCGCGCCCGCACTTGCGTCGCTCGTGCTGTGCTGCGTGGTCGCGCCGCGCTCGCATCCTCAATGGATCGCACTCGTGCTGCTGGTGTCGTACCTGTCATACATGTGGGCTGTGCTCATGCCGAGATGGATGGGCATGCTCGCAATCATTCTGGGCCCGCTCGCCCTCGCCGGCGTGTGGTCGCAGCGGCCGACGAACGCCATAGCCGGCGGCCTCGTGCTCGCCGATGGCTCCCTCGCCCTCATCCAGGTTGCTGCGGCAACGGGAATGATCTGGTGGGCCTGGAACTCCCTTCGGCTCGAGGCCGACGTGGAGGATGCGCGACTGGTCGACCTTGACGAGCAGACTTCGCGAGCGCTGGAGATCACGGAGCGGGCAGCCATGTGGCGGCTTGCCGGTACTCGACTTCATGAGTCGATCCTCAACTCGATTCGCTATTTGCTGGCATCTGCCTCTGCGGTGTCGGTTGATCGCGAGCAGCTTCGAGCATTCGCCGAGGTCGCCTTGCCTACCCCCGAAGACTCCGGCCTGGAGCCACTCGTCGGCCAGCCAGAGCTCAGTCGTTCCGATTTCTCCGAGCCGTTCAACAAGGGCCGTCTTCTCGTCACGGCGGCACTCGCCGGCAATGCCTTCGGGGGCATCACCTTCCTGTTCTATCTCCTGGCTGAGGATGGCACCTCGGCGCTGCCTGCCGTGATTCTCGGATCTCTCGGCAGCAGCAGTTGCCTCGTGGTCGTGCTGCGCAGAAGGCGCATCTCGATGAGGTGGGCAATACCCCTCGTCGTGATTCCCGCACTTCTACCGTGGTTCTTCGTCTCGCAGGACCTGGGATGTCGGCAGGCCCTGCTGCTCGCGCCGGTGCTCAACATCGCCGGCTTCTGCGTGATGGTCATTGCCGCATGGGCTACCAGGACGGCCGGTGTCGTGGGCCTGTTGACCTGGGGAAGCGGAGCCATCCTGATCGCCTTGCGCATGCCCACCGACTGCCGCCAGTTCATGTCGGTCGCGCTCGTGAACTCTCTCGTCGCACTTCCGCTGATCATTGCCGTCACGTATGCAGGAACCGCGGCCTACCTGCGCGCGCGCAGTCGAGCCATGGAGATTCGTCAGCAGGAGATCCGTGAGCGCAGTCGGGCTATCGCGGCAACAGAGATCAACGCTGAGCTTCATGACGTCGTGCAAGAGGCTGTCGCGCTGATCGGGGCAATCGCCGATGGCGCCACGCTCGATGGCGGAATGCGCGAACGACTTCGACTCATCGACGGCCGAATCCGCGCCGATATGCAGGTCGACCCGCAAGGGGCTGGCACGCTAGCCGTGCTAGCCAAGTCACTTGTCGATGCCCTCGCTGCGCGCGGCATCGTGACCCTGGTGAAGGGCATCTCCTCGTCTGCCGACGCGAGACCCCTGCCCGCCCCGGCGCTCGAGCTCGTCTATGCGCTTGTCGGGAGGGCCGACGACCGCGTGAGCATTCAGGTGATCAGTGATGGGCACGAGGACTTCCTCTCCCTAGGGGTCCCTACCCACGCGATTCAGGCCGAGGGGCTCGGGTCGGGCACGCTGGTCACTTGGGAAGATGTCACGGTGGAGTGCGATGTCGACAATGGATCGAGTGTCGCCACCATCGTGCTCAGTCGACCCGTGGCATCAGCCAGTTAGCCGACCTTCGGTCGCCTGACACCTCGCGGTCGAGCGAGCGCCGTGGTGAGCAGGCGGCTCAGCACATTCTCGTACTCCGGATGCATGGCGAGATCGGCAATCGTGACGCCAAGCATCACGGGCTGGGGGAGTGCGACCTTCGTTGCATGAAGGAAGACATTCGGCTCGTTGCTTGGCTGCAGTGAGTAGTCGCGAACAAGTGAGCGAAGCGACTTACTCGTGACGTAACCCTCGACTGCCGGCACAACGAGCTTCGTACGTGAATCACTGATGCCTGATTTCGAAATGCGCTGATCATCAGAGAGCGAGCGCATGCGCGCCTGCGTGGCTCGATACGCCATGTGCGTGGCGCGCGTGCGGAGCCAGGTGTTCAACAACGCCGCAGGTGCCTCGCTGTCGCGAAGTCGCTCTGCGTAAGAGCGCAGGCGAGTGGCATCGGTTGCTGTCAGTTGTGCAGGAAGCGGCTGCCCTGACAGAAGGAGTAGGAGTCCTGCCGTCATGCGCTGGCTCAATGGCCGACCGGAGTAGGTCACGGGATTCGCGGTCTCGGAATCGATCAGCCAGATGCCGCCGGTGCGACGCGCTTCAAGACGGCCTTCGTGGATGAGCTGAATGACGCGCGCGTTCGAAATGCCGAGGGAGGTGGCGTATTCGGATACTCCGATGAGCATGACAGAACCATTCAGTAATCAATAGGGAAGTGAGCCGACAACGTACCAGCGCCCCTAGGGCTTTG
>CALFIA010000270.1 GCA_937876275.1 uncultured Actinomycetes bacterium
TCTTCCTGGCAGCCGGTTCTCGAGTCGTACCTTCACTGCTTCGGCTTCAGGGGGCAGGCATTTCAATTCGGAATGCAGCTGTCACGGCGTTGCCCACCTACTACCTGGCTGATTACCTTGAGGCTCGGCGGCCCGACGGGGCAACCGGTGTCATGGGCGCTCAAACTAGTGAAGTCGAATCCGCTGAACGCATTAGGGAACGTATTGCCTCAGGGCATGGTGACTTTGATGCGACGGTTTCGGTTCGCGGTGCCTGGGTTACCTATCGTGAGGCTGGAGCTCCTGCACTGATCGACGCTTCCGTCGAGATCGCTGCTGGATCCTCGATCGCTCTTGTCGGCAGCACTGGCGCCGGCAAGTCGACGCTCACCGACATCATTCTTGGCGTGCTCGAACCAGATGAAGGAAGCGTTCGAATCAGTGGGCTCTCGCCTCGCGAGGCCATCAATCGGTGGCCAGGCGCGATCTCGTACGTTCCACAGCAGGTGGCTCTCGTTGCCGGCTCCGTGCGCGACAACGTCGCACTTGGCCTGCCGCGCGAAGCTGTCGATGACGCCATGGTGTGGGCGGCACTCGAACGCGCCAAGATCGCGCGATTCCTGCGCGAGAGCCGAGAGGGTCTCGACACGATGATCGGTGAGCGCGGGGTTCGGCTCAGCGGTGGTCAACGGCAGCGTCTCGGCATCGCGCGCGCCCTCTATACGCGTCCGCTCTTGCTCGTTCTCGATGAGGCCACGTCGGCACTCGATGCAGAGACCGAGCAAGCGATCGTTCAGACTCTCGATGAACTCGAAGGTGAGGTCACGACAATTACCGTGGCTCACCGCCTAGCTACCGTGCGTCGCGCCGATCAACTCTTGTATCTCGAGCACGGCCGTGTCGCCTGTGCGGGCACCTTTGACGAGGTTCGTGCTCAGGTTCCTGACTTCGACCGCCAGGCATCGCTACTCGGCCTCTGAGTCACTTGCCCTCGATCTACGACAGGGTCAGTGGGCTCCTCGACCGATGAGCACTGCTCGCCCGGTGCGAGCTAGAAGCACAAGGTCTCCCGAGAGTGACCAGGTTTCGATGTAGTACAGATCAAGTTGCAGCGCCTCCGACCAGGTGAGGTTTGACCGCCCCTCAACCTGCCATAGCCCCGTAAGCCCGGGCTTGAGCGCTAGTCGGCGATATGCCTCGAGTTCATAACGGCTCACATCGTCGAGCGGGTGCGGCCGTGGCCCTACAAGGCTCATGGAGCCAGAAAGAACATTGAAGAACTGAGGGATCTCATCCAATGACCAACGTCTGAGAAACCTTCCGACACGTGTAATACGCGGATCCTCAACTAGCTTGAACATTGGATCCGTCAAGTCATGCTGGCTGCGCAGACCAGCCAATTGAGATTCTGCCTGCACGCTCATTGTTCGAAACTTCAGCATTGTGAAGGCATGACCTTTTAATCCAATACGTTT
>CALFIA010000271.1 GCA_937876275.1 uncultured Actinomycetes bacterium
GGTATCGCGACCAGGGCATTTCAAAGGCATGCTGACTATTGTTGGAAAACTTCTGCATCTGACTGCGCCTGACTATGCACTCTTCGGCGAGAAGGATTACCAGCAACTCACTCTCATTAGGCAGATGGTGAGCGACCTTCGTTTCCCGCTCGAGATCGTCGGCGTCGAGACCGTGCGCGAGGCCGACGGTCTGGCGATGAGCAGTCGCAATCGCTATCTCAGTGACTCCGAGCGTGCTACGGCGTCACTGATTCCACAGGCGCTGCGCGCCGTTGTTGATGCCGGTGCGCAGGGTGAGCAGCCTGCACTCAACGCAGGTCGCGCTGTTCTCTCGCAGGATTCGGCGCTCGATCTCGATTACCTGGTGATCCGCGATCTCGATCTTTCCGCGGCTCCCGAGAGTGGCCCTGCTCGAGTTTTGATAGCCGCCCGAGTGGGCTCGACTCGCTTGCTCGACAATATGGCGATGGAACTCGGTGCCGCTCGATGAGCAGTCATGCGCACGACTCCTCGGCAGGTATCGCGCACTCCCACCATCTCGCCTCACGCCTGACCGCTGAGGCCCCGGGCTGGGAGGCTCGCGCCGATGTCATCGTGGTCGGCTCAGGCGTGGCCGGGCTCACTACCGCACTTCATGCGCGCTCTGCCGGCCTGACCGTCTTGCTCGTGACCAAGGCGCAGGTCAATGAGGGCTCGACGAGATGGGCGCAGGGCGGAATCGCCGCAGCACTGGCTGAGGATGACTCACCGGAAGAGCATCTGCACGACACCTTGATCGCCGGCGTCGGCCTGTGCGATGAGGAGGCAGTGCGCATTCTCGTCACCCAAGGTCCGGAAGCAGTACGCGAGCTCATTTCGCTGGGTGCGCACTTCGATACCGATGCCGCAGGGGAGATCTCCCTGACGCGCGAAGGTGGTCATCATCGAGATCGCATTGCGCATGCGGGCGGAGATGCCACAGGTGCCGAGATCTCGCGCGCCCTGGTCGCTGCCGTGGCTCGTGATGCGGGTATCGAACTCGTCGAGAACGCATTGGTGCTTGATCTACTCGTCGATGCCGCTGGCGCAGCGCAGGGCGTGACTCTGCACGTCATGGGCTCCGGAAGGCGCGGCGGCACCGGGGCTGCACTTGCCCCGCATGTCGTGCTCGCCACCGGTGGTTTCGGTCAGGTGTACGGGCAGACCACGAATCCCTATGTCGCGACCGGTGACGGTGTTGCACTCGCGCTGCGAGCTGGGGCGAAGATCGCCGATCTCGAATTCGTGCAGTT
>CALFIA010000272.1 GCA_937876275.1 uncultured Actinomycetes bacterium
GCTCTTCCGATCTCCACCTTCTTCGACATGCAGAACGCTCTCGTGCCAACACCCGGCATCTTTGCCGAAGGCGGTCACGACTACCGCGATGTGCTGCCGCAGGCCATCCTCGAAACCTGGGGGCTCAAGGCAACCGATGCGCAGATGACCAGTGTCAATGCCGCTCTTCGCCAGCGGGAGCTCGCCTGGGAGCTCTACCGCGACTGGACGTCAGCCCTCTCCAAATCAGCCGACAAGATCGAGGCTGCCAAGGCGAAGGTGCTCAAGACCGCCTCGAAGTACACCGGGCGCACCATTGACGAGCCTGAGCTGCAGCGCATCATCAGTGAGGGTCTGCAGCCTGCTTAGTCACCGCCCATTCTGTACGGGGGCGTGAGGAGATCATGATCGGCGTGGCTACCGAGCGTGAACGCGCTACTGCTCTATAAATTGACGAAGACCCCTCGAAGTATGAGTTCGAGGGGTCTTCGCTATGGCTGCTCGAGTTCCGTCCGATTTCTCGGGGCCTGCGCCGGATGCTGTCCGTCGCCGCTCGCCTCACGTTTCCGCGCTGCCGTCTCTCTTTACTGCCTCAGCCCTTCTTCGCAGCCACCCCACCAGCATGTGGTGCCCCGGACCTTCCCCGGGCGGGCTGTCGATCTTGGTACTGACCCTCGCCTTGCGGCTTGGTAGGAGATTTCTACCCCCGCGACATCGTGCGTGCAAGAGGTTTTTCCAAGAAATTCAAGAAGTTTTGTGATTGGTCGCTACTCCAGCATCCCTGATACGAATACGTAACTTTCGTAACACTGCATTCACGAGTTCGTGGGACATCGGCAAGCCTTCATCGCGAATCTTTGTCGATAACCTTGCCTGGTCGGGGATTGACCCGGGCTGAAGACCTGTGCGGGAGAGTGAGATGCGGTTCGAGCGCCTGGGCCACTGGATCTACCGTCACCGCAAGTCGACCCTGGCCATCGGCACCGTGCTGCTCGTGATCGCCGGCGTGATCGGATTCGGTGTCTTCCCGCGCCTTCTCGGCGGCGGTTACGACGACCCGAACTCAGACTCGGCGGCCGTCGCCCGCATTCTTCAGGATGAATTCGGCTCACCTGATTCAGATTTGGTGATCGATCTCGCCTTCCCGGGCTCGGCAACGACGCCGGAGGCGGCAAAGGCCGGGGCGGCGTTGAGTGCGCGAATTGCTGATGTCCCTGACGTGCTGCGGGTTTCCGACTACTGGGCCACTGGCGCTAGCCCGTTGCTGAGCAAGGACGGAAAGTCGGCGATCATCCTCGCCACGTTTGACCCGAGCTCCCCGCGGCAGCCCTCTGAGATCACGAATGAGATCTACTCAATGGTCGACTCGGCCAAGGCCTCGGGTGAGCTTGCCGGGGCGACCACCTACATCGGCGGAGTTCAGGCAGTCTTCAAGTCGATCAATGAGCAGATCAGCAAGGATCTCGCGAAGTCCGAGTCCATTGCCGTGCCGATTTCACTTGTACTGCTGTTCATCATCTTCGGCAGCCTGATCGCCGCCGGCATGCCACTTCTGGTGGCAGGTGCGTCGATTCTCGGCAGTTTCTTCATTCTCTACATCATCTCCCTCTTCACTGATACCTCCGTGTTCGGCCTCAATCTCGTCACCGGTCTTGGTCTCGGATTGGGTATCGACTACGCCTTGCTGATTGTCAGTCGATTCCGAGAAGAGCTGTTGAAGCAGCCGGATGTCGAATCTGCGGTGGCACGCACGGTCGGCTCAGCGGGCCGCACTGTGTTCTTTTCCGGATTCACGGTGGGAGTCACGCTCGCGGCACTTCTCTTCTTCCCGCAGTACTTCCTGCGCTCATTCGCCTACGCCGGCATTTCCGTCGTGGTATTCGCCATGATCGGCGCGATCGTGATGCTGCCGGCGGTGCTGTCGATGGTGGGGCCGCGCGTCAATTCGCTGCGCATTCGCAAGAACGTTGCGCAACCGAGCTCGGGTCGACGGTGGGCAGCACTGGCCACGTTCATCATGAAATACCCGTGGCCGATCGCGATTGCCGCAATCGCACTTCTTGGCGTGCTGGCGTGGCCTGCGATGGGTGCGAAGTTCAATCAAGCGGATGAGCGCGCGCTGCCGGTTTCGGATGCGACAGTCGTCGCGATCGCGCAGCTGACCGATAACTTCCCAGAGCTCGGCACAGTGCCGATTGAGATCATGCTCCCGGCGGGTGTGCCGCCGGCCGAGGTCGCTGATTACGCGTCGCGTATCTCCCAGGTGCCGACGATCACGGCCGTCACGACGCAGAGCGGAACATTCATCAATGGGGTACAGGCGGCGCCTGCCATGCCGACCATTACCTACATGTCGCCGCAGCACGAGCGAGTGCTCGCTTACTCCAGTGAGAGGTCGCGTAGCCCTGACGGGGAAGTAGTGATTGCCAATGTTCGCGCAACCCCGGCACCTGTGGAAGGCGTGCTCGTCGGAGGAGTGGGTGCTGCCTACACCGATTCGCAGCACGGAATCGGCAAGGCACTGCCGTGGGCAATTGCCTGGGTGCTGGCCACGGTGCTGATCCTGGTATTCCTTTTCACTGGCAGCGTCCTACTGCCGATCAAGGCCGTGATCCTCAACATGCTGAGTCTCGCCGCCACCATGGGCGTTCTGGTCTGGGTATTCCAGGAAGAGCACCTCACGTGGCTCGTCGGAACCTTCGTGCCGACGGGCGCCATAGATACGTCAGTGGTGGTGCTGACTGCAATCGTCGCGTTCGGGCTCTCGATGGACTACGAGGTTTTCCTGCTCTCGCGCATCAAGGAGGAATACGAGCACACCGGTGACAACGTGAGTTCGGTCGCTCACGGTCTGGCGAAGTCAGCGGGCATCATCACAGCGGCCGCGCTGCTGCTTGCGATCGTGTTTGCTGCGTTCCTCACCTCTTCGGTGACCCTCATCAAGGTTCTCGGCCTCGGTGTTGCAGTGGCGATCTTGCTGGATGCATCGATCGTGCGCGTATTCCTGGTTCCCGCATTCATGCGCATTGCCGGCTCAGCGAACTGGTGGGCGCCTCGGCCTCTCAAGAAGATCTATCAAAGATTCGGCCTGCACGATGTCTGAGTCCCGAGGGCGCCGAATCTCTGTTGTTGTGGCGGTCTACGTCGGAATTGTGCTGGCGTTCGGTACTTATGTGCTGCTGAATGTCGCCCCGGGGCCGGAGCATTGGCCCGCGTACCTTGCCTGGGATCCCGTGACCCAAGCACTCGTGCAGCCCCTGTCAGGCGATGGTGCTTTCCAGACGTTCGTGCTCAAGTCGTGGCTCGACGAGAAGATTCCGTTCGTTCCGATTCTTGCGCTGCCCTACATCAGCTACCTGGTCATCGTGCCCTTCGTGGTGCCTGCGCTGAACCTCGTAGCCCGTTCCATGCGGCGGTTCCTCACCGTCGGAATCGCGCTGATAGTCAGCCAACTGATTCTCGACGTCTCGTATTGGCTCTTCCAGACGAATGTGCCGCGCACGGCGACACCACCGAACGACACCTTCGGCTGGATGGTGCGCATGGTGTGGGGAAATGATCAGCCGTTCAATGGTTTCCCGAGCGCCCACTGCACGTGGGCAATGATCGGGATTCTCGCGCTCTGGCGACTTCGCGCACGTTTCCCGAAGACCTGCTGGATTCTCATGCCCTGGCTGGCACTTGTATTCCCGGCCACGGTCATGCTGCAACAGCACTTCCTAATTGACGTCTACGCCGGAATCTTCGTCGGCTTCGCTACCTACTGGGCAGTGATGTTCGCGGTCGAGCGGCCTTCACTTGTGCCTCGAGGCGAAGCTCCGCTGCGTTAGGCCTTCTTGCGGCAGAAGGCAGCGGTAGTCGGTGCGAACGCGAGCACCAAGATCGCAATGTCGTAAATAGTCAGCATGATGCCCGCGAACCAACGGCCCTGGATAACCCAGGAGATGTCAGTCAGGGTGCCGATACCGACCAGGATGATCAGCACGATGCGCGCCCAGTTCGCCAGGCCCGAGTGGTTCGCCACTTGAGGTGTCGCTGAAGGAATTCCCCGATTCTTCAGGCGGCCTCGGGCTTGGCTGCATCTAGGCTGCTCCCATGTCGCGGCCGTACGTTGAACTCGCTCCGGGTATCTATCGAATCCCGCACATCTCGGATTTCCTCAACAGCTTCATCATCGCTGAGGCTGATGGCTCGGTCACCCTGATCGACTGTGGGCTCAAGGGCGGACCGAAAAAGATCCTTCGGGCACTCGAGGATCTCGGTAAGCATCCCAACGATGTTCAGCGCATCGTGCTCACCCATGCACACTCAGATCATGCCGGCGGCGCGGCTCAACTGATCCGTGCAAGCGGCATAGACGGCGCCGAAGCGCATGCGGACGATCACCCGTATCTCAGTACTGGCATGGCGCCGCCCGTCAATGCTGGGCCGACGGCCGGACGCATTCTCAATCGACTGCAGGACAGCAACTTCGAACCGGTGCCACTTGCACGTGCACTAGCCGACGGGGAAATACTCGATATCGCCGGCGGCACTCAGGTCGTGCATACGCCAGGGCATACGCCCGGCCACATCTCCCTGCTGATCCCGGGAAGAGAAGTCCTCATCACCGGCGACTGCATCATGAATCCGCTGGGCCGACGCATCTACCCCTTCGCGGTCTATTGCGTATCGCCGAAGCAGAATGCGGCATCGGCCTCACTGCTGGGGGAGCTCGAATACTCCCTCGCAGCCTTCACCCATGGCACCGAGATTCGCGAGAACCCGCGCGAGCGCATTCGCACCTTCCTCACCCGCAAGGGTGCGCTCTAGTCATGCACTCGGCAGTGCTCATTGCGAATCCGCATGCTGGTGGCGGGCGAGCACGGGGAATTGCCGAGAGTTCTGCTCGCAGGCTCTCTGATCTCGGTATCAGCACTCGACTAGTGCTCCCCTCCACGCTAGAGGCCATGCGAGTCGAGATTGCAGAGGCGTGCGATCGCCGGCCTTCTGCGGTGATTGCCTGCGGGGGAGACGGCACGGTGCATCAGGTGCTGCAGCGGGCAGCAGAGTCCGGCGTCACCATGTCAGTGATCCCGGCGGGAACCGGCAATGACATCGCGCGGTCGTTGGGCATCAGATCGAAGGAGAGACAATCGTGGCTCTCTGAACTTGCCGAATTAATCCGTTCAGATCACGAGTCACGTGTCGATCTGTCGCGCATTGCTCAGGGTGATCGTCAGGTGTGGTCGCTGGGAGTGATTTCCGCCGGTTTCGACTCGGCTGTGAATGAGCGAGCCGATCGATTCACTCGCCTACGGGGCACGCCGAGGTATGTTGCCGCGCTTGTGGCAGAACTCGGCTCCTTCCGGATGCATGACTATGAAGTGACGATCGACGGGGCAGGTTTCTCGGGTCGCGCCTTGTTGATCGCCGTGGGCAACAGCGCGAGCTATGGCGGAGGCATGCTGATCTGTCCTGACGCGGATATGAACGACGGTCTGCTTGATGTCACGTGGATCGACACGGCACCAAGACGCACGGTGCTGCGGGTATTTCCTCGAATCTTCAGCGGTCGGCATGTGGAGCATCCTTTGGTGCGCACTTTTCGCGGTCGAGAGATCACGATCGCCTCACCGGGCTCGGTGATCTATGCCGATGGGGAGCGCATTGGCACGCCACCCGTGCGGATCGAGGTCGTGCCTGCGGCTTTGCGCGTATTTCGACCTTGAGCGCAGGTTTTTCCTGACTCGTGCCGAATCGACGGGTAATCTCCCGTGCCCGTGGGAGGTTGGCATCCGACTCGGGCCTTCGCGCAGGCAGGCGCGTTGGCCTCACTCGTGTTGGCAACTCACACGGCCATCAACCTTCGCCACATCTCGCGGCCGCGGAGCCAGGGTGGGGTCGACTTGGACGAGCAAGTGTCGGTACTCATACCTGCACGCAATGAGGCACACCGACTCGGCCCGGTACTGAGGTCGGTTCTTGACCAACGAGGCGTTCCTGACCTCCAGATCATCGTGCTCGACGACGGATCCACTGACGGCACGGCTGATCTCGCTCATGAGATCGCGAACGGGGACCCTCGAGTGTCAGTGGTGACAGCCGAAGATGAATTGCCGCCTGAGGGCTGGCTGGGCAAGCCGTGGGCCTGTCACCGGCTTAGCGAAATGGCCACAGGGAGCGTCATCGTCTTCCTAGACGCCGACGTCGTTCTCTCCCCGTGGGCAGTTCATGCCGCGGTGAGTCACTT
>CALFIA010000273.1 GCA_937876275.1 uncultured Actinomycetes bacterium
ATTCCGGCAAAGTCCATCTCGGCCGGCGACAGGCTCATCGCCTGCCAGCTCAGCCCGCCTTCCAGCAGCATCGGCCGCCCGGCGTTGGCCGCACCTGAGGCCACTGGCGGATCAGGTCGCGTGATGATGGAGCGAATCCTTGGCTCGTTGAAGCGATCACGTGCAAATCCGGTTCGCCAGATAACTGTCCAGAGTATAGCTGCTTATCCGGTCGGGAGGCAGAATGGAAAGGGCCTTCCGGTCCTGATGAAAGCTTTCCGTGTTTTTTTTTGTAAATTGTTGCAGTGAAAGGCTTTCTTGCCGGGCACCGCGGATGGTTTTGTCGTCCACATCGGTGAGGTTGCGGACGTGTTTGGTCGGGCAGCCACCGAGTTCGAGCGTGCGGCGCATCTCGACGGTCTTCGCCATCTCGTCGCGGAAGAAGCACCAGGTGCCGCGGCCATCGGCCTTGGCGCGGTACAGCGCCATGTCGGCGTTCTTGAGCAGTTTTTCGGACTCGTCGCCGTCGCCGGGCGACACCGCAATGCCGATGGAGGCGCCGATCACGACCGTATGATCCTCAAGCAGGAAGGGATCAGTCAGCAGGAACATCTTGCGCCGACCATGACGGTCCTCAAGATTGACGCCCCAGCCGCCCGGGCCCTTCTGCAGACCGACAATCGCACCGCACCAGCCGGTATGCGGGCATTCGAGCACCATGCCGATGTCTGCCGGTACCTGAACCGGTGGTCGCCGAGCCTGGGTATGGCTGACAGCGAGCACGTCGGAGCCGTATCGATCAATCACATCCGAAACTTAGGCCCCATGGGTCACAGAATTCGCGAGGCGCGCCTCGAGGCGCCTGTGGCCACCCCTAAAGTCAGGACACCACCAGCACACACCATCTCGGGAGATCCCCATGCCGTCCATGACTCGCCGCACCCTCGTGTCAGTCGCAGCCGTTCTCGTCGGTGCCTCGATTCTTGCCGCACCTGCCCACGCTTCTGCTCCCACTGCGGCGTCGAAAGCCTCCGGCGATGTCTCCATCACCCTCGGAGAGACCTTCCAAGCGAAGATGTTCAAGGCGGGTGTCTTCATCTACGACGCGAATGCGATCCGCGTCGGCATGGGAAGCAGCGGCATGCTGACGATCACGTTTCCGTTGACCGGTACGTCGTCTGCGAAGGCAACCACCTCCATCACCGTTGATCCAGAGACCGGCGGAGCCGAGTTCTACAACGGCCCGGCTGTGACCACCGTGGGCTTGGGCAATCTCGTCGTTACCCGCACGGGCACCACGGGCACCGTCAAGGGAAGCATCATCGGGGCGTACAACGCATCGACCGGCAAGCAGTTCTCCAAGTCACTGACTGTGTTCACTATGTCGTCGGCTCAGACCACGAAGTCCGGCAAGGACTGGACATTGAGTGCCGATCTCACCTTGACGAAGGACGCCGCCAACACACTCAACTCACAGTTGAACACCAAGGTCTTCAAGTCCGGCGCATCCTTCGGCTCGCTGTCAGCTGAGGTCAACGG
Organism: uncultured Actinomycetes bacterium; assembly: GCA_937876275.1. GTDB lineage: Bacteria > Actinomycetota > Actinomycetes > S36-B12 > S36-B12 > CAIKZY01. The sequence continues at coordinate 1,519 of CALFIA010000273.1, forward strand.
CTCCTGAGTAGGGCGACTCTTGTCAGCGCGACGAGGAATCAGTTCGCTCGCGCAGCGGATCCGTGACGCCGTCCCAGCCCTCGTGAGCTGAGCGGACTGTCTCGAAGAATGCGGCAACCCGATCACTGCGACCGTACAGCTCGGTGAATCCACCAATTGCCGCACGCGTGTCGACGTAGATCGCGGGCTGACTGGTGAGCATCGATCCGGCGATCTCGAAACCCGCATCGGTGAAGCGCGCGACCTGCGCCTCAAGCTCCTCGGGTGGCACGAGTGCGCATACGTGATGGAATCCGCCTTCACCCGGCGCGTACATATCGCGGTAGATCGACTCACCGGGGTCGTCTTGCGCAATCAACTGAATCTGCGCCGGGCCTGCCTGACCGAATGCGTAGTGGACGCGGGTCTCGCTCGACTTCCCGCGATAGGTGAGCTCATTCCCGAGATAGTTGCGCAGCACGTAGAACGGCCCGGCACCCATCACCTCAACCCAATGCCGAATTCCTTCGTCAAGATCGGGAACAACGTAGGCGTACTGCAGGATCGGGTGCTGCAGCAGCGGGCCGGTCACAACGAACTTGACTTGCTGCGTGTGCGGATCGGATCAGTGACGCCGTCCCAGTTCTCATGTGCCTCGCGAATCGTGCGGAAGAGCTCGTCGATGTCATCGTTGAATCCGTGCAGCTCGACAAAGCAATCCAGCTTGTCGCGACAGTCGAAGTAGGCCACTGGCACGTAGGACATCAGGCCACTGGCGACCGGATACCCGGCGGCCTCGAAGCGAGCGATCTCTGCTGGCATATCAGCGGCCGGGACGAGTACCCCCACGTGATGGAAACCGC
>CALFIA010000274.1 GCA_937876275.1 uncultured Actinomycetes bacterium
AGCCTGACCCCGCGGTGGTCAGCGCGAGCGTTATTGATGCCCTCTGCATCAACGGATTAACCCGGATCGATCACGATTCTCCCTGGCTGACCGCCAGTACCCACATCATTCACCCCGCTGTACGCGGCTTTCGCGTCGAACAGCAGGTCACAGCCGACGCTCGTGCCTTGCGGCCGATCCTGCGTGAGCTCGGCATCGGCGATCTCACCGTCAAGACGCGTGGCGCAGGGGTCGACGCGGAGAAGTTCCGGTCATCGCTCAAGCTCAGCGGCCCGAATTCGGCAGTACTCGTGATTGTGGTGCGTGAGGGTAAGCAGCAGGCCTATCTCGTCACGCCACTGCCGAGCGAATAGCGGCAATCGCTTTCGCATCTGTTCCGCAGCATCCGCCCACCCAGGTTGCACCATGGTCGACCCACTCGACGGCGTTGCGTGCAATGTCATCGATCGTCACGCCATTCCACAGCCCGGTCGCGGAATCCCACGTGCCACCGGCATTCGGGTACACGATCACCGGGAGTGATGTCGTGGCACGAATGCGATCGATTAATTCGGGAACGAAAACCGGATCAGTGCAGTTGATACCCACGCGAGTGATGCCGTCGATCGCCTCGGCAGCGCGCACGGCCTCCTCGATTGGCTGGCCAGCACAGGTATGCGCGCCATCCTTGGCACTGAAGGTGATCCAGGCGGGAATTGCATTGCCTTCAAGTGCATCGGCGAGTGCCTGCACTTCGAGCACGTCAGGGATCGTCTCGATGGCAAGGAAGTCAGGCCCCGCACCGGCGAGAATCGAAATGCGTTCGCGATGGAAGTCAGCAAGCTGGTCACGAGAGAGCCCGTAATTTCCTCGGTACTCGGAGCCGTCGTGCAAGATCGCGCCGTACGGGCCGACGCTGGCGGCCACCTTCGCGCTACTGCTCGCCTGCCGGGCAAGTTCGACACTGCGCACGAGCGATTCATCGGCCTGCTGAGCAGTCAGGCCTGCTTCGACGAACCCCTGCCTCGATACCTGGTAACTCGCAGTGATCAAGACGTCAGCACCGGCATCAGCAAAGGCTCGATGCGCATCGACGATGGCGGCAGGTGACTCGAAGAGCGCTCGGGCTGTCCAGAGATTGCCACTGATGTCATGGCCCATCGACTCCAGTTGGGTCGACATGCCCCCATCGATGATTACCTCAGCCGGCATCGCGCACCACCACTGTCGAGACCGGCAGCACCGAGGTTGTCGGGAAATCGAGGGTGGACGGCTGCGCGCCCTGGCGCACCAACTTTGCTCCGACGGCAGCAATCATGGCTCCATTGTCGGTGCAGAGCTTCGGGCTCGGAACACGCAGGGTGATGCCTGCCGCATCACAGCGCTCCTCTGCGAGTGCGCGAAGTCGACTGTTGGCCGCGACACCGCCGCCGATCACGAGATGCTGCGCATCATTGGCCAGGCAGGCAGCAACGGCCTTGCGCGTCAGTACGTCGACCACGGCCTCCTGGAAGGAGGCCGCGACATGGGCCACGTTGATTG
>CALFIA010000275.1 GCA_937876275.1 uncultured Actinomycetes bacterium
GACCGCGAGGCCGACCTCGGCGCACGCCTCGATCATCCGCTGATCGCGGGTGACGACGAGATCAGCACGCATGATGAGCGCCGTAGCGACGTGAATCGCGTCGAGGGCGCCGAGATGACGACCGGGAATCTCGCCGGCGACTTCAAAGGTGAAGTCATCTATCGCAATGAGGTCGACGTCGTCCAGCACCTTGGCCACCGCTTCATCGAGGTCTTCCTGCGCGGCTTCGGGCGGAAGATGCCGATCGACTCCGCGCGTGACCTCCACGATGGCGAGCTTGGAGGAGAGGAGAAAGTCACCGCCTCGCTTCAGGTCGCTCAGCTGCCGGATGAATTCCACGCTGTCGGCCTCCACGAGGAAGCGCTTGAGGAGAACGCTCGAATCGCAGTAGACACGGCGATTCATCGATCACCGCGCAGCTCACGGATGAGTGCTTCGCTGCCCTCATAGTTTGGGGGCGTGAAGCGCTCTTCGGGGGGTATCTCCCGGTAGGGACGCTTCGCAGGCGTCACGAGGTGGCGGACCTCGGGCGGATAGTGCCGCAGCTTGAAGTCCCGGACGTAGAGCTCGATTGCCTCACGGATTGCCTGCTGCTGCGACGTGCCCAGCTCGGAGGCCACCTGTCGAAGCTGCTCGGCAAGCTCCTCGCTCATGCGCACGTTGACTGCCATGTCGAAACGGTACCGCTTTCGGTACCCCTGGGTCGAGAGTGTCGTCATCCCCTCACCCTCGTGCCCCGAGCCTCAAGCGGTCAGGCCGCGGCCCGGGCCCGGGGATGCAGGTGCGGGGTGTGGAGGAGCGGATTTCCCCTGCCCCCCGCGGGGCGGGTAACGTTGGGTCCCTGCCCACTGGCCCGAGTGGTTTTCGGTCCGACCGGCAGAACGCAGAAACCCTCCTGTCACGGAAATGCCGTGACCGATTAGTCCGAAGGAGGTGGGTTGTCTATGCGTCACTACGAAGTCCTGATCATCCTTGATCCTGATCTCGAAGAGAAGACCGTTGCCCCCAGCCTTGAGACGTTCCTGAACGTCGTCAAGAAGGATGGCGGAACCGTCAACAAGGTTGATGTCTGGGGCAAGCGCCGTCTTGCTTACGAGATCAACCACAAGTCCGAGGGCATCTACGCACTCCTCGACATGCTCGCCACCAAGGAGTCTGTCGCAGAGCTCGATCGCCAGCTCGGCCTGAACGAGGCAGTCATGCGCACGAAGGTCACCCTGGCAGGCAAGAACTAATGGCCGCCGGCGACATTGCAGTGACGGTTGTTGGCAATCTGACCAACGATCCGGAGTTGCGCTTCACCCCTAGTGGTGCAGCGGTCGCCTCGTTCACCGTTGCTTCAAGCTCACGCGTCCTCGACAAGACGACGAATGAGTGGAAGGACGGCGAGACGGTCTTCATGCGCTGCAGCGTGTGGCGTCAGTACGCCGAGAACGTTGCCGAGTCGCTCACCAAGGGCACTCGCGTCATCGTTTCCGGTCGACTGAAGCAGCGCTCGTACGAGACTCGCGAGGGCGAGAAGCGACAGGTGATGGAGCTCGAGGTCGACGACGTCGGCCCGGCACTTCGTTACGCGACTGCCAAGGTCACTCGTACTCAGAACCAGGGCGGCGGCTTCGGCGGCGGCAATGGTGGCGGTGGCGGAGCGTCAGCACCGGCCGATGATCCGTGGGCCTCAAGCCCCGGCGCCGGTTTCGACGAGCCCCCCTTCTAACCCACTCTTTTCACAGACATCAGGAGAAATCAGATGGCACCCCGAGAGAACAGCAAGCGTGGGCCCAAGCCCACGGACAAGATGCCTAACCCGCGCGCATGCCCCTTCTGCCGCGAGAAGTCCAAGAACCCCGATGCCAAGGGCATCGACTACAAGGACGTCAACCTGCTCCGCAAGTTCATCTCCGACCGCGGAAAGATCCGCGCACGTCGCGTGACGGGCAACTGCACCCAGCATCAGCGCGATGTTGCTATGGCAGTCAAGAACGCCCGTGAGATGGCACTTCTTCCCTACACCTCAACCGGACGCTAAGGAGTCTGAACAATGAAGCTCATTCTGACTCAGGAAGTCTCCGGCCTCGGAAACGCTGGCGATGTCGTCACGGTGAAGGACGGCTACGCCCGTAACTTCCTCATGCCGCGCAGCCTCGCGACCCCGTGGACCAAGGGCGGCGAGAAGCAGGTCGTGCAGATCAAGCGTGCCCGCAAGGTGCGCGAGATCCGCGATCTCGATCACGCTCAGGAAGTCAAGGCCCAGCTCGAAGGCCTGACCATCACGCTGCCGGCCAAGGCCGGCGACGCGGGTCGTCTCTTCGGCTCGGTCACCAGTGCTGATGTCGCCGCGGCCGTCAAGGCTGCCGGTGGCCCGGTGCTCGACAAGCGCAAGATCGAGATCACCAAGGCAATCAAGAGCGTCGGCAAGCACTCTGCAATCGTGCAGATTCACGCTGGCGTTGTTGCCTCGGTCAAGTTCGAGGTCGTCTCCGCGTAACCGAAAAGTCACTCTCAGTTGGGACGCACTCGTTAGAGTGCGTCCCAACTGGTTTTCGGAGGAGGAATTATGGGATTCGGCGAATCCATCAAGCACGTGTTCAGCAACATGACCAATTTCTCGGGTCGCGCCTCGCGCTCTGAGTTCTGGTGGTTCTACCTGTTCATCGTCATCGTCGGCGCAATCTTGTCGATCATCGCTAGCGCGACCGGCGCGAACTCAAACTCAGGTGTTGGTGTCAACATCCTGACGTTCATCATCTACGTGGTCCTGGTTCTTGCATCACTGTCGGTGTCGGTTCGCCGCCTCCACGACAGCAACAAGTCCGGCTGGCTTGTGCTGCTGAACCTGCTCTGCTGCATCGGCCCGATCATCTTGATCATCTTCTGGGTGCAGCCGTCGACAGAGGGTGACAACTCTTACGGTCCGCGTCCCACGGCGTAATACTTGGCCAACACGGTGAGGTCCAGGGCAAATGCCCTGGACCTCATTGCTGTCTTAGGCGATCATTGAGCCAATGGCGCGGGTGGGCCGCGGGGAATGGAGTCATCATGGGTTTCGGTCAAGCAGTCGGCAGTTGCCTCAGTAAGTACGGCACTTTCTCGGGTCGCGCGTCGCGCTCGGAGTTTTGGTGGTTCTACCTCTTCACGACGATCGTGAGCGGTATTCCGATCTTTGCTGGTGCGATCGTGATCGGCATCGCTAGCGGGATTTCCGATAACGGCTCTGCTGACGGAATCGCCCTCGTGATCGCAGTGCTGCTATACGTCATCGGCTTCCTGGCATCGTTGGCCTTCTTCATCCCGACTCTCGCGGTAGGTTGCCGCCGACTTCATGATCGTGGCACCTCTGGCTGGCTTCAGCTGCTGCTGCTGGTGCCCTGCGCCAACATCGTGCTGATCATCTTCTGGATCCTTGCCGGAACTGAAGGCGACAACGTCTACGGTCCGAAGCCCACTAACGCGTAGGGCTTATTTCGCCGCTTCGATACGAGCGGGCAGTTCGCGGACAAGTCCGTCGACTGCCCGCTCGATCATGTCGAGCACCAGATCGAAACCCTCGGGGCCGCCGTAATACGGATCAGGAACATCGAGTTCTGGATCAGGCTCGGTGATGTCACTCAGTGCTGGATCGAATGAACGCAGCATGCGCAGTTCACTGTGAGCATCGGTCTTCGCCATCAAGACCTGAAGGTTGGCGTAGTTGCTGGTGTCCATCGCCAGCACGAGATCGATCTGCTCGAACCAGTCATGCGTGATCTGCCGCGCGGTGTGGCTGATGTCGTATCCGTGGCGGGTCAATGTCTCGACGCTACGCGGGTCAGCGTCATGCCCGATATGCCAGTCACCGGTGCCGGCTGAATCCACCTCGACCAGGTCGGCGAGTCCGGCCTTCTCGACGCGGTCGACAAGAACGACCTCACCGATGGGGGAACGACAGATATTGCCCAGGCACACGACGGTGATCCGATAGGTCATGCGGCGAGAATACGGGCAACTATTTTTCGTCCACAGCATGTGGGCGAGATTCCCTCACGGGTGGGGGACCATGTGTACAAATCGGGCAGATACTCCCCAAGCTATCCCCAGGATCGCCCCCAGATTCATGGGCAAATCCCCATTTTGTCCACAGGCTCATCCACAGGGCGCGTGGACACTTGGTGCGGTGGTCCCTAGGTTCGTCATACCCCCAGGAGACACTGGGCAAGTCATGGGCAATCGCGAGCGGGAGGGGCAGTCATGAGCGTGGCCGAACTCCACCCCGGTGACCGCGAGCCCTACGACCGCGAGTCGGGGCCAGACCGCACTCCCCCCAATGACATCGCCGCCGAGCAGTCGGTTATCGGCGCCATGCTCCTATCGAAGGATGCCATTGCCGATGTCGTTGAGCTGGTGCGCGAAGGCGACTTCTATCGTCCGAATCACCAGATCATCTACGGCACGATTCTTGATCTCTACGGCAAGGGTGAGCCCGCCGACGCAGTAACAGTTGCTGCCGAACTCGGCCGCATCGGCGAGCTTTCGCGCATTGGCGGCGCCAACTACTTGCACACCCTCGTGTCGATGGTGCCGACCGCAGCGAATGCGAACTACTACGGCCGCATCGTGCGCGAGCAGGCAATTCTGCGTCGACTCGTGGAAGCC
>CALFIA010000276.1 GCA_937876275.1 uncultured Actinomycetes bacterium
AGACGTGTGCTCTTCCGATCTCCGCCGCGCACGCTAGTTCGTCAGGTAATCCATCTGAGCTTGAACGCTGAGCTTTGCAGCACCCCGCAGGTTCTCCGGCGTCCTCGCGTACACGATGGCCACCACTTCGTCAGCAGTACGTGCTCCGGCATCGAGAGCTGCACGCACATCATCTAGCCGCTCTGCACGATGCTTGATGTACTGATCAATGCGAGCTGCCGGGTCGACAATCACAGGTCCGTGCCCTGGATAGATGCGTCCAATCACGTGAGCTTCGATGGTTACCGCAAGGGTGTCGAGTGTGGCGAGATAGTCACCGAGCTTGCCTTCCGGCCACGCAATGACCGTGGTGCCTCGGCCAAGAACTGTGTCACCCGTGAGAATTGACGAGTCACCATTGACTCGAAATGACAGACAGTCAGCCGAGTGGCCTGGTGTGGGAATGACCTCGATGGCCAAGTCGCAGAATTCGATTACCTCCCCAGCCTGAAGTCCCTCACCGCCAAAGACGTGCTCAGGATCAAGGGCACGAACCGGAGCACCGGTCATGCGTGAAAGCGCACGCGCGCCTGCCGAGTGATCAGCGTGACCATGTGTGACAAGAATTTGCGCGATTGCCCCGCGTTCATTGACAGTGTCAGCAATGCGCTCGAGATGCGCGATGGTGTCAGGCCCGGGATCCACGACAACGACCTCGGTGGAACCGGGCTCGGCGATGAGCCAGGTGTTCGTGCCTTCAAGGGTCCAGGCCGAGGGGTTCGGGGCGAGAAGGCACGTGCTCCAGTCGCTCACAACGCCACCGGTCCAGACGTCGTCGCTACCTAATGGGAGAAGGCGTCCGCTCATTGGCTGATTCCGCCGGTCTCCAGATGAGCGGGGGGAACGACATCGAGCTCAACTATCTCACCGGTGCGCTCATTGACGATGTGCCAACTCAGATCCCGCTCCCCTACTGGAGTCGCACGAGGCATGCGCGCGACCACCTCGCGAGATTGCGCTGCGGCGATTGCCTGTTCGACTGAATCGAAGGTCTCGATAAGGCGAAGTATCTCCAGGGTTGGTCGAAGCATCGGGAGCTCATCTCGCGAGTACCGCTCGAGTGCATCCGATGGTCGGATCCATTCAGCGTGATCAGCTTCGCCGGATGCTACGAATGCAGTTTGGCTCTCTGGTAGTCGAGCAATGAAGAAGCGCACGTCGAATCGACGGCTCTCGTGCTCGGGTGTCACCCAGTGATCGACGAGTACGACGTCATGCGGGTCGGCAATCTCTACACCTGCCTCCTCCAGCGTCTCGCGAATCGCACAAGCGAGAAGGCCGCGGAATTCGCTGACCGATGCGCTCGCTCGCGCCGCATTGTTCTCGACGAAATCAGCATCGAGTGTCTCGGTGATGGGATCGGCGAAATCCGCGTCGTCGAGCGCTCCACCGGGATACACCGACATACCCGGTGCGAACTTCATCGTGAGCGGCCTGCGCATCAAGAATGTCTCGACACCGTCTTCACCATCTCGGACGAGCACGAGAGTTGACGCAGGACGCGGAGTAGGCGGAATCCAATCCTTCGACCCAGAGGCGAGCAGGAGAGCACGCTCGCGAACAACCGACATGACTAGTCGGCCACCTCGACGATGATCTCGACCTCAACCGGCGCATTGCGCGGAAGAACCGCGACTCCAACAGCAGAGCGCGCATGACGTCCGGCGTCACCGAAGGCCTCGAGCAGGAGATTGCTCGCACCATTCATGACGGCCGGTTGCCCTGAGAACTCGGGATCGCTGGCAACGAAACCCACGACCTTCACCACGCGTATGACCTTGTCGAGATCACCGATGACTGACTTCACGGCCGCAATAGCGTTGAGTGCGCATCGAGCCGCAAGCTCTGCAGCTCGCTCCGGATCAATCTCGGCGCCAACCTTGCCGGTTGCGATCAACTCGCCATCGACCACGGGAAGCTGCCCTGAGGTGTAGACGTAACGACCGGAGAGTACGGCTGGCACGTAGGCAGCAAGCGGAGTCGTCGCCTCAGGCAACGTGTGACCCGCAGCAGCGAGTCGGGATTCAACAGTCGACATGACTACCCCAGGGGTCGCTTCAGGTAAGCAATGAGGTTCTCGGAGTTCGGACCAGGAACGACCTGGACGAGCTCCCATCCATCGAGGCCCCAGTTGTCGAGGATCTGCTTGGTGGCGTGCACGAGCAACGGCACAGTGGCGTATTCCCATTTCGTCATGGAACGACAGTAGTAGGTGACCACGGGGTAGCGCATAGGCTGGTTCCGTGAGCGATGCGCAGTTGTGGCCCGGGGTCGACCTGCATGTCGTCTCCGGCAAGGGAGGAACCGGTAAGACCACGGTCGCCGCGTCTCTCGCGCTCGCGCTCGCCCAAGGGGGAAGGCGCACACTGCTCATCGAGGTCGAGGGCCGTCAGGGCATTGCTCAACTGTTCGACACGGCACCGCTGCCCTACGAGGAGCGGATGATCGCGGTCGCGCCTGAGGGCGGCGAAGTATGGGCGCTGGCGGTGGATCCCCAGGAAGCACTTCTGGACTACCTCGAGCAGTTCTACAACTTGCGACGTGCGGGCGCCGCCCTGAAGAAGATGGGTGCCGTCGATTTTGCCACGACAATCGCCCCCGGGCTTCGCGATGTCTTGTTGACAGGCAAGGCGGTAGAGGTCGTTCGGCGAAAGCCCGATGACAAGAAGAATTACTACGACTCCGTGATCATCGATGCTCCCCCGACCGGTCGCATCACAAAGTTCTTGAACGTGAACTCCGAGATGTCAGGGCTGGCGAAGGTCGGCCCCATCCGCAATCACGCTGATCTAGTGATGAGCGTGATTGCCTCGCCTCGAACCGCGGTGCACCTCGTCACGCTGCTCGAGGAAATGCCAGTTCAAGAGACGATCGACGGTATCGCTGAACTCACCGCATCCGGATTGCCTGTCGGTGCAGTGTTCGTCAACATGACTCGACCTTCGGTTCTTACCGAGCAGCAACGCACGGCGGCCATAAACGGCACCCTTCCCCTCGATCAGATTTCCGCTGATCTCGCCGCCGTCGGCATCGCACCCGAGCCTCTCGCCGCTGAGCTCGCGTCAGAAGCTCGCGACTACGCCTTGCGCATCGCACTCGAAGGCAGGGAACTTGAGCGCATTGACAATCTGAGTCTTCGCCACCTGACCTTGCCTTTGCTTCCTGGTGGAGTCGATCTCGGAGGGCTCTACGAACTCGCGGCCACCCTGCGATCGGAGGGAGTGAGATGACCTCCTTCGAGAACGCCCCCACACTCGACATCGATGCACTGATCTCGAATCGGGAAATCAAAATCTTGGTGTGCACTGGCGCAGGTGGGGTCGGCAAGACCACGACCTCGGCAGCACTTGCTCTACGTGCCGCCGAGCATGGGCGCAAAGTGTGCGTGCTGACCATCGACCCCGCGCGCCGACTCGCACAAGCACTCGGTCTCACCAGTCTCGACAACACCCCGCGCGAAGTAGTCGGCATTCATTCGGCCGATGGAAGTGGTTCGCTTCACGCCATGATGCTTGATATGAAGCGCACCTTCGACGAAGTCGTCGAGACTCACGCTGATCCGGAGAAGGCCAAGCAGATCCTCGAGAATCCTTTCTACCAAGCGCTCTCATCATCGTTCGCCGGAACACAGGAGTACATGGCGATGGAGAAGCTCGGGCAGCTGAGCGCGCGGGCAGACCTCGAGGGCACCTGGGATCTCATCATCGTCGACACACCTCCGTCGCGAAGCGCCCTGGACTTCCTGGATGCTCCGGCACGACTGGGGTCGTTCCTCGACGGGAAATTCATTCGCATTCTGACCGCCCCGGCACGCTCCGCCGGCCGAGGCATCGGCAAGATCGCAGCCCTGGGTTTCGGCATCTTCACCGGTGTTCTCAACAAGATTCTCGGCACGCAGGTTCTCACTGACGTCGGTACTTTCGTCGCTGCCATTGACACCACCTTTGGCGGATTCCGCGAACGAGCCGACAAGACCTACACCCTGCTCAAGCAGCCCAGCAGCAGATTCATCGTCATTGCGGCACCGGAGTCCGACGCACTTCGTGAGGCTGCCTACTTCGTCGAGCGACTCAAGACTGACTCCATGCCACTTGCCGGGCTAGTGCTGAATCGGGTGCAATACATCGATGCGCCTGAGCTCTCTGCCGATCGCGCGCGAGTAGCCGCACAGTCACTGGGCAATGGTGAGCATGAACTCACAGCAGCGCTTCTGGGGATTCATGCCAATCGTCAGGCTCAAGCGGAGCGGCAGCGTCACCTGGCCGAGAGATTCACGGCTGCGCATCCCAGCGTTCCCGTGGCGATGATGCCCGCCATGGCAGAAGACATCCACGACCTTGAGGGTTTGCGACGAATCGGCGATTCACTCGCCGAGCATTAGGAAGCCGCGCCGGCGACGAGCTGGCCGGAGTAACTGCGGGGAGTTAGGACACCGCGCCAATACGACCGGTGAGAATGCTCTGGCGATCGAATTCATCCTGAGCGGTCTGCAGCAGGTGGCGCCACGAAGTGACGTTCGGCCGACGACGAAGCAGTGCGCGGCGCTCGCGCTCGGTCATGCCGCCCCAGACGCCGAACTCGACTCGGTTGTCGAGGGCATCAGCGAGACAGTCGGTACGCACCACGCAGCCAGAGCAGATGGCCTTGGCCCGATTCTGGGCGGCTCCTTGCACAAAGAGGGTGTCGGGATCTGAAGTACGACAGGCGGCCTGCGCTGCCCAAGCTGAGTCGACCGACATGAACTACGACCACCCCTTCAGTCATTGTCAGTTTCTACTGACACCCTGCTGTTACTGCTTGTGGGCGGACGCTACGCCTCACGGGCCAGCACATACAGGCTCTAAAGAACTATTCCTGACTAGTTAATTAGTGTCAATAGTCCGACTTCGCCTTCCTCGGGGGGTGGGTCGTCGCGCGCCGCTACCCCGAGGGGAACACCCCGACTTACGCTGACGTCTGATGAGCATGCCGCCAGATCGCCTCACCGCCCCCGCCGCGCTGCGGCGATTGGGGTTGCTGCTGGGCGCCATCGTGGCGGCAGGGTTGGTGCTGGCCCTGATCGCAGTCCCCTTTGTCGGCGGCGTAGGGGTACTCACCAAGAGCGCGGTCCAGAACTTCGAGGCCCTGCCGGCATCCCTCGACACCCCGCCCTTGCCCCAGCGCACCGTGCTCCTGGCTTCCGACGGCACGACCCTGGCCACGTTGTATTACCAAAACCGCGTCGAGATTCCGCTCGGCGAGATCGCCCCCATCATGCGCCAGGCGATCATCTCAGTCGAGGATTCTCGCTTTCTCCAGCACCATGGCTTCGACTTCCGCGGTGGCATGCGCGCACTGGCCTCCAACACGTCATCTGGCGGAGTTCAGGAGGGCGCCTCGACCTTGACGATGCAGTACATCAAGAACGTACTCGTCACCGAGGCAAGCAATGGCGCAGAGCTCGAGGCGGCACGCGGGCGAAGCGCAACGCGCAAGCTGCGCGAGATCCGCTTGGCTCTTGCTCTCGAGAAGCGCTACTCCAAGGCAGAGATCCTCCAGCGCTATCTCAATATCGCGTACTTTGGCTCAGGTGCGTACGGCGTCGAGGCCGCATCGCGTCGCTACTTCTCCAAACCGGCATCAGAGTTGAACCTCGCCGAGGCCGCAACACTTGCCGGCATCGTGCAGCAGCCCACAGCCTTTGATCCGCTGCGCAATCCCGAACTCTCTGCGAAGCGTCGCAATGTTGTGCTGCGGCGAATGGCCGATCAGGGCTACATCACCGCCACGCAGGCCGAGCAGGCATCACTCACACCGATGTCCTCGGTTCTCGCTCCGTCGCGAGTCACCAACGGATGTACCACCTCGTACGCTCCATTCTTCTGCGACTACGTGCTGCACATGATTCGCACTGATCCAACCTTTGGCGACACTCCTGAGGCGCGAGAGGCATTCTTGAAGCGCGGCGGCTACACAATTCGAACGACGCTCGATGCGAAGGCGCAGCAGGCCGCGTTCACGGCAGTCACCACCAAGATTCCGATCGAGGATGAAAGCAAGCGCGCCGCAGCGATCACGATGATTCAGCCAGGCACGGGCAATGTGCTGGCCATGACCCAAAACAGACTGTGGGGTACGACCGGGCCCGGTCGAACGACCTACAACTACAACGTCGATCGTGCCTCCGGCGGAACAATCGGCATGCAGGCCGGTTCAACATTCAAGGTTTTCACCCTTGCCGCAGCACTCGAGGCCGGAATCTCACCGAGCGAGTACATCTCGTCGCCAAGCCCCAATACCTTCGTGAACTTCAAGAACTGTGACACGGGCGCGCCCTACGAGCCGATTACCGTGCACAACAGCACCGGCGCCGGCACCTTCGACATGGCACGCGCTACTGCCTATTCCATCAACACCTACTTCATGGCGATCGAGGAACGCACCGGCCAGTGCCGTCCTGCCGAGATTGCCGAATCCATGGGTGTTCGACTCGGATCCGGAGAGCCACTTCTCCGGGTTCCGTCGTTCACTCTCGGCACCATGGAGGTCACGCCACTGCAGATGGCGAATGCCTACGCCACATTTGCAAATCATGGCTCTTACTGCACCCCTCGCGTCCTTCTCGATATTCGAGATCGAGATGGCCACGCCGTTCCCGTACCTCCCGTCAATTGCACTCAGGTGATCACTCGCGATGTTGCAGATTCCACGACGGCACTTCTCACCGGCGTGATCGATGGA
>CALFIA010000277.1 GCA_937876275.1 uncultured Actinomycetes bacterium
CGGTGATGGTGACGGTGGGGGTGGCGCTGGGTTGTGCGGTGATGGTGACGGTGGGGGTGGCGCTGGGTTGTGCGGTGATGGTGACGGTGGGTGTGGCGCTGGGTTGTGCGGTGACGGTGGGTGTGGCGCTGGGTTGTGCGGTGACGGTGACGGTGGGGGTGGCGCTGGGGCTTGGACTCGGACTGGAAGTCGGAATATCGCAATTGTTGTTGAGGATTGCAAGTCCGTCTGTCGTGTTGTTCAGGCCCGGATAAGTGTGTACGCCAACTGGGAAACTGGGAATGATGTCGCCCCACGTGAGTTGGTCTTTGCCACCGTTGGGGTCGAAGAGCGGACCAGTATGTAATCCGTGCCCGTTGGTCGAGGTGCCATCGAAGATGCTGCTCTGGTCGACCGTGTCCGTGGTATACGGGTTGCTCGTCGACGACGTTGCATGGCATATCGTGATATTCGGCCCCGCGGAAGGCGGGTCGGCCAATGCCTTAGCGGCAGGAATGGCCAGCGCAGAGCCGAGCATGCTCACGCCCACACCGACTATTGCTGCTTTACGTGCGGTTGGTTTGAAGGCTGAATGACGATTCGCTCGACCCGAGTCGCTGTCGGTTGTGGATGCATTCATTGTCGTATCCCCCTCGGTTGATGCGTGCCTGTGCTTCAACCATGCGGAGATTGCGTGTGCGTATTCGCGCTGAGTGAATGGGGTAGACCGCGGTTAGGCGTGTTAGCCCACCGCGTTGCTCGGTCTATTGATTACGAATGAATGCGTGAGTTCGTGGGGTCGTACATCGGCTTGAGTGATGCAGTGGCCGTGTGGGTGTTGCCCGCGATGTTGACTGTCCATTGACCGTTATCGAGGAAAGATTGAGTGATCGGCTCCTCGGCTTCGATCATGGCGAGGCCAACTGCTGCGCCGAGGGTGTGGCCGTAGCTGGCGGCGCGGGTGTAGCCGAGCTCCTTGTTGTTGCGGGAGACGATCTCGGCGTGGAACATCATCGGCTCGGGATCATCGAGCTTGATCTGGATGAGTCGCTTCTTCAGTGGGCCTTCGGCCTTCTTGGCCTCAACCGCTGCCTTGCCGATGAAGTCGGGCTTGTCCAGGGCGACGGCGAAGCCGAGGCCGGCCTCGAGAACCGAGTCGGTGTTGTCGATGTCGTGGCCGTAGTCGCGGTAGCCCTTCTCCATGCGCAAGCTGGCCAGAGATTTCAGGCCAACGTGCTGCAACTCGAAAGCTTTGCCAGCTTCGGTGATGCGCTCGTAGGCATGACCGGCCATCTCGGCAGGGATATATAGCTCGTAGCCGAGTTCGCCTAAGTAGGTGATGCGAGTGCACAGGGCCTGGGCGAAGCCGAGATCGATCTCCTTCGCGGAGCGGAAGGGGAATGCTTCGTTGCTGAGGTCTGCTGTCGTGATCGATTGCAGCAGGGCACGTGAGTTCGGGCCCTGGATGTTGATCTGGGCGTAGCCGCCAGTGACGTCGGCGACGAATGCGTGCTTGCCTTCCGCTGCGCGCTTCATGCGGGTGAGCACGTGGCGGTGGGCGGTGTCCGAAGCGACGACGAAGAATTGCTCGTCATCGAGCTTGGTGACCGTGAGGTCGGCTTCCAGCAAGCCCTGCTCGTTCAACCACTGGGTATAGGTGATGCGGCCGGAGTCGTCGTTCACTCGATTTGCTGAGAGGTGATCGAGGATGCGGCCGGCGTCCTTGCCCTCGACCATGAACTTGGCCATGAACGACATGTCCATCAGGCCGACGTTTTCGCGCACTGCCTTGTGCTCTGCTGCCCAGTAGTCGAACCAGTTCTCGCGACCCCAGCTCAGTTGCGTTACTTCGGGCTTAATGCCTTCGGGAGAGAACCAGTCGGCGCCTTCCCAACCGCCGACATCGCGGAAATAGGCGCGATTGGCGACAAGGCGATCGTGAATGGGGGAGCGCTTGACGCCACGAGCGCTCTGCATCGAGCGGCTCGGGTAGTGAGCGGCGTAGACCATGCCGAGTGACTCGACCGTGCGCTCTGCGCGGTACTGCGGATTGACCTGGTAATCGTGAAGCCGATCGATGTTGAAGCCGGTGACATCAACATCGGGCTGGCCGGTGGTGATCCAGTGGGCCATGACTCGGCCGAGACCACCGCCGGTGAGGATGCCGATGGAATTGAGGCCTGCGGTGACGAAGTAGTTCTTGATCTCCGGTGCTTCACCGACAACGGGCAGCAGATCGGGCGTGAATGATTCGGGGCCGCAGAAGAACTTGCGTACACCGGTCTCGAGCGAGATCGGCATGCGAGCCATCGCCTTCTCGAGATACGGGCCCATGCGATCCCAGTCGGGCTGGATGCTGGTGAACGACGAGTCGTTCGGAATGCCCTCCACCTTCCACGGCGCGCACTTCGCCTCGAACAGGCCGATCATCAGCCCGCCCACCTCTTCGCGGTAGTAGCCGTAGTTGCCCGGGTCTTCGATGACCGGCCACGACGGATCGAGGCCCGGCATCTCCTCGGTGATGAGGTAGTAGTGCTCGGCCGCCTGCAGCGGGATCGACACGCCCGACATCGCGCCCAGCTGACGGGCCCACATGCCGGCGGCGTTCACCACGTACTCGCACTCGATCGTGCCGTGGTCGGTGACGACGGCCTTCACCGCGCCGTCCTTCACCACCACATCGGTGACCGTGACGCCCTGCGCGATGGTGACACCCTTCATGCGGGCACCCTTGGCCATGCTCATGGTCACGTCGACCGGGTTCACGCGGCCGTCGCCGGGCACGTAGAAACCGGCCAGCAGGTCGTCGGTGCGGGCGAGGGGGAACATGTCGGCCACCTCTCGCGGCGACAGTTCGTGCACGTCCACGCCCACGTGGCGGTTGAACGTGCTGACGCGGCGGTACTCCTCGAGGCGGCCCTCGTCGGCGGCGAGTTCGATGAAGCCGACGGGCTTGAACCCGGTGGCGAGGCCGGTCTCGGCCTCCAGGTTCGTGTAGAGGTCGCGGGTGTACTTGCGGAGCTCGGTGGAGGTCTCCGACGTGCTGCCGAAGGTGACCATCAGGCCGGCTGCGTGCCACGTGGTGCCCGAGGTGAGCTGGTCGCGTTCCACCAGCACCGTGTCGGCCCAGCCCATGTGGCCGAGGTGGTAGGCGATGGAGGTGCCGATGACACCACCACCGATGATGACGACGTCAGCCGTCGTATCCCCCGTGAGTTTGCGGGCAGGTACACCGGCGAACTGCTGGTGCGACATAGCTTCCTGGAGCCACCAGCAGGTGCGCGCAATGTCGGTCATTGGACGACCTTACTAACGCGCGACGCGCGTGCGGCGGAGAACTCCGCACGAGGTGCTTCGCGCCTCGACTCCTGCGTAGCATCAACACATGCGATCCCAGGCCACAACCACTGCCGAGTATTTGGCAGAACTTCCCGCTGA
>CALFIA010000278.1 GCA_937876275.1 uncultured Actinomycetes bacterium
GCTTCACCCAGCGAGTAACCGGGTGGTGACGAACCGAAGGGCGAAGGTACTGAGTAATGGTGATGATGTCGGTACCCGCGTCGTAAAGATCCTGGAGTGCTTCTCGAATCTCATCGATGGTTTCGCCCATTCCCAAAATCAGGTTCGACTTAGTGACCAGCCCAGCCGCACGGGCCTGTGCGATCACATCAAGTGAACGTTCGTACCGGAACCCGGGACGGATGCGCTTGAAGATGCGGGGCACGGTTTCGAGATTGTGCGCCAGTACCTCCGGTGCCGCGGCAAAGACCTGAGCGAGAAGTTCGGGCTTTGCGGAGAAATCGGGGATAAGCACTTCGACTCCGCACCCGGGAACAGCTTCGTGGATTGCCCGCACGGTCTGTGCGTAAAGCCACGCACCCTCGTCGTCTAGATCATCGCGCGCTACGCCGGTCACAGTGGCATACGCAAGTCCCATCGTCTGAACAGACTCAGCAACTCGGCGCGGCTCATCTCGGTCAAGTGGCTCGGGCTTACCGGTGTCGATCTGGCAGAAGTCGCATCGGCGCGTGCACTGCTCACCGCCGATGAGGAAGGTGGCCTCGCGGTCTTCCCAGCATTCGTAGATGTTCGGGCAGCCGGCCTCTTGGCACACGGTATGCAGACCCTCGCGATTGACGAGCTCGCGAATCTGCGTGTACTCGGGGCCGGTGCGCAGCTTGGTGCGAATCCACTCGGGCTTGCGCTCGATAGGCGTCTCGGCATTGCGGGCCTCGATGCGCAGCAACTTTCGACCGTCGGTGGTGGTTCCGCCGTAGGCCGGATCAGTGGTGGTCACGTGCCCAGCCTACGCGGTGAGCATGAGGGGGAGTCGGGCGCTGACGACGGGCAGTACCTCGGCAACAGTCACGATCCGGCCCGCCTCCTGCGACAAGGTGGTGACCTCGGCATCGCGAATGCCACACGGAACGATGCGGTCGAACCAGGCCAGGTCGTTGTCGCAGTTGAGAGCGAAGCCGTGCATCGTGACGCCCTGGGTGACTCGGATGCCGATGGCGGCAATCTTGCGATCGGGGCCGCGGTCATCGGCGGTAACCCAGACCCCGCTGCGGCCCTTGACCTGCGACGTGGTCACGCCGAACTCTGCGCAGACTTCGATGAGCATGGCCTCAATTCGACGTACATGCGCGATGACGTCAATGGGATCAGGCAAGCGCACGATCGGATAGCCGACAAGCTGGCCGGGGCCGTGCCAAGTGATCTTGCCGCCGCGGTCGACATCGACGACCGGCGTGCCGTCAAACGGACGCTCGAAGTCCTCGGTGCGACGACCTGCGGTGTACACGGACTGGTGCTCGAGAAGTAGAACAGTGTCGGGAAGCAGGCCGACAACCACCTGTTCGTGAATGTCGCGCTGGAGATCCCAGCCCGCCTGGTACTCGACCGCGGCGTCACCGAACCCGATCTCGCGAATGTCGAGTGACGTCGTCGCGCTCATGCGGCACCGGTGATCGAAGTGACACCCAGATGTGCGAGGACTGCGTCAGCACTGCGACGACCGCTGACCATTGCACCCTGGATAGATGCAGTGTCGCGGTGATCGCCGGCTACGAAGAGCCCTTCGCCGAGACTGACAGGCTGACGCACCTGCAGCGGCGGCAGCATCGCGGGCAGGGCGTAGGGAATGGCGTAAACCCCGATGAGTTCCCAGTCTCGAGTACTCGTGCCATGCAGTATCGCGAGGTGCTCGAGTACTCGCCGCTCGGCTTCCGCGGATGTGTCGGTGCCCAGAGTTGACGTCGACACAAGGGTTCGACCGACCGGCGCGTAGTCAGGAGCGGCGTTCGACATTGCCACGGAGTTGATCACGGGGCCGCGGCGCTCGCCATCGACGACGAGGACTCCGTCGCCGCCGGTGATCTTCGCGCGAGTGGAGTGATACCAGGTTGTCACTGAGTTGCCGGAGGGAATCGTGAGCCCGGGAATGAGCGTGGCGGCGGTGACGGGATCGGTGGCCACGATGACGGCACTCGCGTCGAAGTCGTCGCCATCAGTGCGCACGCGGGAGCCCGTGACTTCATCGGCACGAAGGCCGAGGCGCACGCTGCCAGTCGGAAGCGACCCCGCGAGCTGCACGGGGATCGCCTGCATGCCCGCAGCGGGAACGCTGGGAACCCCACGGATGAAGGAGCGCAGCACGAGATCGAGAAAACGCTGCGAGGTGCTGAGCTCGGCTTCGAGGAAGACGCCGGTCAGGAAAGGGCGGAGCACGCTTTCGATGAACGTGGAATCGATCCCGGCGGCACGAAGGGCGCTGTAGGCATCACGATCTGCGGCCCGCTCGATGTCCGCCACTGGTCGACGTGACTGCTTCCAGGCGTAGGAGGCAAAGCGCAACTTCGACAGCGCGGAGCCAGTGCGACGTGAAGCGCCCTGCAGTGCCCAACCCGGCTTGCGACGCGGATCACCGAGGTGAATGCGATGACTGCCCTTGCTGACGACCACGCCGGGCACGAGTGCCTGAAGGTGGAGAGCCTGGTGATCGAGAACGCGGGCAGCCTCGGGATACGACGGGTTGTACAGCTGGAATCCGCGATCGAGGATGAAGTCGTCGACCACGTCGCTGCGCACTCGACCGCCGACGGCATCGGCGGAATCGATCACGACGACATCGATGCCATGAATCGCGAGCTGACGAGCCGCAGCGAGGCCGGCCAGGCCGGCTCCGATGATGACGACGTCGTGCGATTCGGCCATAGCTATTCGCTATCGAGGGCCGTGCGAACTGCGCTCTCGATGGTCGTGTCCTGGAAGCGGAACTGCGCGTGCTCGAGAACGGCAGGCACGACGCGTGCGCTGCCGAGCACCTCTGTCGAGAACTCCCCGAGTGCCGCCTTGAGGGCGAAAGCAGGTGCGGGCAGCAGAGTCGGACGTCCGAGCACGTGACCCATGACCTTCGTGACCTCGGCATTGGTCACCGGGTTGGGAGCGGTCAGGTTTACCGGACCGCTCAGATGCTCCTGCTCGAGCAGGAATTGAAGTGCGCACACTTCGTCGCGCAGCGAGATCCACGACCAGTACTGCTTACCATTGCCGAGCTTGCCGCCAAGGCCGAGCTTGAAGAGCGGGAACATGCGTGCCCACGCGCCGCCGGACTTCGCGACCACGAGACCGGTGCGCGGGTTCACGACGCGAATGCCGGATTCGACCGCGACCTGCGATGCGCCTTCCCAGGCACGCACGACATCAGCGAGGAAGCCGGTGCCTGCAGGAGCGGTCTCGTCGACCACTCGGTCACCGGTATCTCCGTACCAGCCAATGGCGGACGCAGACACGAGTACGCGGGGGCGATGCTCGACCTGCTGCATGGCACGCACGATGGTGGTCGTGCTGTCGACGCGGCTGTCGAGAATCTCGCGCTTGTACGAATCGCTCCACCGGTGATCACCGACTCCTGCGCCGGCGAGGTGCACGACTGCGTCGACACCATTGAGTGCGGCGAGATCGATCGTGCCCTTAGTCGGGTCCCAGGTGATCTCGTCGGGGGCAGCAGAGGTGCGGCGCACGACGCGCTGAACCTCATGGCCGGCTGCACGAAGATGAGGAACGAGGGCAGAGCCGATCAGGCCTGATGATCCGGTGACAGCAATTCTCATGCCCTAAGCCTCTCGCAGGTCGGGCGTTGTTGCATTAGAGGCCGAGCTCGGCCTCGAAGGCCGCCTCTTCGAGGCGAACCTTCATGGCGCCCAGGAAGCGGGCGGCATCAGCGCCATCGACGATGCGGTGGTCGTACGAGAGTGCCAGGTAGACCATCGAGCGAATGGCAATGACGTCGGCGCCGGTGTCATCGGTGACAACCACAGGCTTCTTGACCACTGCGCCGGTGCCCAGAATCGCGACCTGAGGCTGGTTGATGATCGGGGTGTCGAATAGTGCGCCGCGGCTGCCGGTATTCGTCACGGTGAACGTGCCGCCGCTCAGCTCATCGGGGGAGACCTTGTTCGTGCGGGTGCGCTCGGCGACATCAGCAATGTGACGCGCGATGCCGGCAATGTTGAGATCTCCTGCGTTGCGGATCACGGGAACGAGCAGACCGCGCTCGGTATCCACAGCGATGCCGAGGTTCTCCGCATCGTGGTAGGTGATGGTGCCCTCAGCCATGTCAACTGAGGCATTGACCTGGGGGAACTGCTTGAGAGCCTCGACCGCTGCCTTGCAGAAGAACGGGAGGAACGAAAGCTTGACGCCCTCACGTGCCTCGAAGTCACGCTTAACCTTGCCGCGCAGGGTGTTGATACGGGTGACATCGACCTCGATGACGGTGGTGAGTTGTGCGGAGATCTGGAGTGACTCGACCATGCGCTCGGCAATCACCTTGCGCAGTCGCGGCATCTTCTCGGTGCGGCCACGCAGTGGCGAGACCGGAAGAGACGCAGATGCGGCGGGGGCTGCTGCTGCCGGAGCAGCGGCTGCAGGTGCAGCGGCCTGCGGGGCCACGGCAGCGAGGACATCCTGCTTGCGGATGCGCCCGCCGACACCGGAGCCGGTGATGGTCGACAGGTCGACGCCATTTTGTGCAGCAAGACGGCGCACGAGCGGCGTGACGTAGGAATCGGAGTTGTCGACATCGGCGACAGGAGCTGCAACAGGTGCGGGTGCAGACGGAGCGGGTGTTGGCGCAGCAGGTGCAGACGGAGCGGGTGCAGGTGCAGCCGGAGCGGCCGGTGCAGTCGGAGCCGCAGCGCCGGTGGCGATGAGGCCAAGCTGGCCGCCGACCTCGACGGTGGCGTCATCGCCGGCGGTGATCTCGACCAGTGTGCCGGCCACGGGCGCGGGGATCTCGGTGTCGACCTTGTCGGTGGAGATCTCGAGCAGCGGCCCGTCAGCGGCGATGGAGTCACCCACTGCCTTGAGCCAGCGGACAACGGTGCCCTCGGTCACGCTCTCGCCGAGTGCGGGAAGGACGACCGCAGTCGTGGCGCCACCGGCTGCGGGCGCTGCAGGAGCGGGTGCGGCGGGAGCCTCGACAACAGGTGCGGGAGCAGCGGGGGCTTCGGCGACCGGAGCGGGTGCGGCAGGAGCAGGTGCAGCAGGAGCAGGTGCAGCCGCAGGTGCCGAGTCGGCTGCCCCGATAACTGCAAGTTCGGCGCCGACGAGAACGGTCTCGTCTTCTTGTGCGCTGATCGACAGGAGTACGCCGGATGCAGGTGCGGGGATCTCGGTGTCGACCTTGTCGGTGGAGATCTCGAGCAGCGGCTCGTCGGCCACGACGGTGTCGCCGACGTTCTTCAGCCAGCGGGTGATCGTGCCCTCAGTGACGCTCTCGCCCAACTGGGGCATGGTGACCGAAACCGACATCTTCTGCTGCTCCTTCGTATTCGGGCTTGTGGCCCTTTGTCCGAGGTACTGCTGATCGAGTGCGCGGTGCCTGTTCGGCCCTACGCGGTAAAGCGGCCTTGCCGATGGTGCTGATCGTGCTGATCGTGCTTGGTTCAACTAGGCGTGAGCATGGAGCGGCTTGCCTGCAAGTGCAAGATGCGCCTCGCCCATGGCCTCGTTCTGGGTCGGGTGTGCGTGGATGAGGGTTGCGACATCTTCCGGATGTGCCTCCCAGTTCACGATGAGCTGGGCCTCGCCGATCTGCTCGCCGATGCGCGAGCCGACCATGTGGATGCCGATGACGGGGCCGTCCTTGAGCTGCACCAGCTTGATGAAGCCTGCGGTGCCGAGGATCTGGCTCTTGCCGTTGCCGCCGAGGTTGTACTCGTAGCTCGTGATCGCGGCATCGCCGTGTGCGGCCTTGGCCTCGGCCTCGGTCATGCCGACCGAGCCGATCTCTGGCTCGCAGTAGGTGACGCGGGGGATGTTGATGTCAGCGATGACCATCGGGTGAAGACCCGCGATCTCCTCGGCGACGAAAATGCCGTGCTGGAAGCCGCGGTGCGCGAGCTGAAGGCCGGGCGTGATGTCGCCGACAGCGAAGATGCCGGGCACGTTGGTGCGCAGCCGCTCGTCGACGAGCACCCAGCCGCGCT
>CALFIA010000279.1 GCA_937876275.1 uncultured Actinomycetes bacterium
TCCCAACACCCGGCTCGGCCCCTACGAGATCGTCGCTCCGCTCGGCGCGGGCGGCATGGGCGAGGTGTATCGCGCGCGCGACGCGCGGCTCGGGCGCGAGGTCGCGATCAAGGTGCTGCCCCAGCACCTGTCCTCGCACGCCGAAGTGCGAGCGCGCTTCGAGCGCGAGGCCAAGGCGGCCGCTCGGCTGACCCACCCGCACGTGGTGGGGGTATACGACCAGGGCAAGGCCGACGGCCATGTGTACCTCGCCATGGAATACGTGCCCGGTCGCACCTTGCGCGACGTGATGAAGCAGTTCGGGCCGCTGACCTCCGAGCAGGCACTCGTGCTGCTCGATCCGATTCTCGAGGCCCTTGACGCTGCGCACGGTGCCGGTTTCGTGCATCGTGACGTGAAGCCCGAGAACGTGCTGATCTCCGATGACGGTCGCGTCAAGGTCGCGGACTTCGGCTTAGCCCGTGCCGTCGAGACAAGTAACGCCAGCGCGACGCAGGGAATGATCATCGGCACTGTTGCCTACCTCTCCCCCGAGCAGGTCGAACGCGGTGACGCTGATGGTCGCTCCGATGTGTATGCCGCCGGCATCCTGCTCTTCGAGATGATCACCGGCCAAGTGCCTCATTCCGGTGATAGTCCGCTCTCGGTCGCCTACAAGCACGTGAACTCTGACGTGCCTGCGCCGTCGACGATCAATGCCTCGATCCCGGCCGAGGTCGATGCACTCGTGATCACCTCGACGCGACGTGATCCCGAGCAGCGTTACCAGGACGCCGCAGACTTCCTCGCCGACGTACGTCGAGTGCGCACCGCACTTCCGCGACCGCGCCCGTTCACCGATGCACGTGACACTCTCGTGGTCGACGCGTCGATGACCCAGCGCATTGCCGCCGGCGCTCGCCCACCGCAGCCGCCCGCCGCACCCGTTGAGCAGCGGCGCTCACGCAAGGGTCGCTGGATTGCCTTGATCGTCATCATTGCCGTGGCCCTCGCGGCAATCGGCGGCTGGCTCGTGGCCGGCAGCATTCTCGCGCCGAAGGTGCCCGTCCCGTCCATCGTGGGCCAGACCCAATCAGAGGCCAGCTCGACATTGCAGGCAGCCGGACTGAGCCTTGCCATCAGCGAGCAGCAGTTCAGCGAGAGCGCGCCCAAGGACACCGTCATCAGCTCTGACCCCGAGGCGGGGGGTGAAGTCGCGGAGGGCGGCACCGTCGATGCCGTCATCTCCAAGGGTCCTGAGCGTTACTCGGTGCCGGATGTCACCGGCATGACACCCGACGCTGCCGCTGCAGCGATCACCGACGCCAAGCTCGTGGCCGGTGCGCAGACTGAGGTCTTTGACGACACCGTTGCTGCGGGTTCAGTTGCCGGCACAGACCCGAAGATCGGCACCTCGGTTAAGCCCGGCACCTCGATCAGCATCTTGATCTCCAAGGGCCCGAAGCCAGTACCCGTCCCCGATCTCAAGGGCACGAAATCGGCTGCGGCGCAGTCAGCTCTGACCGACGCAGGTCTTATCACCTCGATCACCGAGAAGTACTCGGAGAAGGTGCCTGAGGGCGAGGTCATCAAGGTGACGCCTAAGCCCGGCACTGTGGTGAACTCCGGCACCACCGTCGAGCTCGTCGTGTCGAAGGGACCGCCGCCTGTCGAGGTGCCGCGCCTGATCGATATGCGCAAGTCACAGGCCGTCGCATTGCTCAAGAAGCTCGGCCTCGTGCCGAAGATCGTCTCGGCAGGCTTCACGCCGCTCAATCGCGTGTTCAGCCAGGATCCGGAACCGGGAACTGAGCTACCGAAGGGCAGTGTCGTCACGATTCGCATCGTGTGACGGATTGAACTGCGTAGCGCTCAGAAGGCTCGTATCGGACGCACCCTCATCGACAAATCCACGAGCTGGTCAGGTTGGGCGCCCGAAGCAAAACGTCTCGTCCACGCCTTGCTCGCATTGCTCTGCGTTGAACTCCAGTAGTAAGGATAGGAATTCGAAAACCCGAACACCGGATCGGCTGCGAATGTGCCGTCCTGCGGAGACACGCAGGTGCCCGTGTGCGGCGAGGTGGGACTGCTCGCGTAGTTGCACATTGCATTGAGTTCATCCTGGGACGGCAGGTACCACTCGCCGGCGTTCGTGCCGCTCGGCGCGTATGACAGGACGGCTGCCGCGGCATCTGAACCACAGGGTCCATCCGC
>CALFIA010000280.1 GCA_937876275.1 uncultured Actinomycetes bacterium
CTCACGCGCCTCGGCGCTGAAGATGTGTGAGGGATCGCTCGCTTCATGCTTGCGCAGTTCGCGCAGCGGGTAGAACGTGTGCGACAGAGAACCGGTGGCGATGATGATCACCTTGCGATCGCTCTTGCGGATAGCCTCGCCGATCGCTCTGCCCACGCGCAGGAAATCCTCAGTGTCGGCGGTCTGGCACACGCTCACCGAGATCCACGACTTATCGGGATTGCCCTTGCCTAGGTAGCTCCAGATGTTCACGGAGGGGTAATAGATCGGCAGGTAGTGATCATCATTCGCAGTGATCCAGGTGTCGTGCGGTTCGCCCTCTGCCGCGATCAGATGAGCGAGTTCAGGATCGCCCTTCCAGTCATACGGAATACGGCACATGCCGCGCGGCAGCTCTTCCGCCGTAAACAGGCCCGAGCGCCGGTCATGTGCTGTGACAACGAACTCGACTGTCGTGAACCAGTGCGAGTCGAGCAGCAGAACGGTGTCGTAGTCGTAGGTGTCGAAGACATCGCGGCGCAGCTTCTCGAGAGCGGGAACGAGCGAGATCTCCTTGCCCTCGTTCAGCTCGAGTCGAGTTTCCTTCGGCAGCATGATGGTCGGCACATGCGACAGCAGACCGGCTGCGACTACCTCACCCATGACTTCTACTTCCATCCGTTCGGCGCGAATACGGTGTTCTTGACGTCGGCATAGAAGTCGAAGGACCACAGGCCACCCTCGCGGCCGATGCCCGAACGCTTGGATCCACCAAACGGTGCCGAGAGATCACGCACGAAAAAGCAGTTCACCCAGATCGTGCCGGCGACGAGGAACTTCGTGAATGCCTCAGCACGCTCGCGATTGCCGCTGACGACGCAGGCCGCGAGACCAAACTCGGTACCGTTGGCGAGTGCCAGGCCTTCGTCGTCGGTATCGAAGGTCTGCATCGTGAGAACCGGGCCGAAGACCTCCTGCGTGAGGATCTCGCTGCCAGCCGGTGCATCGATAACGAGTGTCGGCTTGATGTAGTGAGTGCCGAGAGCGGTGTTCACCTCGCCTCCATAGGCGATGGTCGCGCCGTCTTTCTTTGCGCGTTCGATGAAACCGGTCACGCGCTCGACGTGCTTGAGGTGGATGTTCGGCCCGATCTGGGTCTCCTCATCACGCGGATCTCCCTGCTTGATCTGCGCGGCACGCTCGGCGAACTTCGCGGCGAAGGCTTCGGCGATTCCCTTCTGTACCAGCAGTCGAGTGCCGGCGAGGCACACCTGACCTGCGTTGTCGTACTGCTCGATGGCGAGCTCGACTGCGAGATCGAGATCAGCGTCGTCGAGGATCACCGTCGGGCTCTTGCCACCGAGCTCGAATGAGCACGGGATCAGGTTCTCTGCCGCGGCGCGTGCCACTGCCTTCGCAGTCGGCACCGAGCCGGTGAAGCAGATGCGCGAGACATCGGGGTTCTCGGTCAGCGGTGCACCAGCTTCGATGCCGAAGCCCTGCACGACATTGAAGACGCCAGCGGGCAGGCCGGCCTCATGTGCGAGCTGCGCGAAGTATGACGCGGTGAGCGGTGCCCACTCCGGTGGCTTCAGTACGACAGTGTCACCGGAGGCGAGTGCCGGGCCGATGCGCCAGGTCGCGAGCATGAGGGGCGCATTCCACGGAGTGATGATCACTGCGACGCCGGAAGGATCCCAGGTGACGTGATTGGTGTGACCGCGGGTCTCGAACTCGGGATGCTTGAGATCGTTCATCGCATAGTCGGCGAAGTAGCGGATATTCATGACGACACGGGGCATGACGCCGCGACGATGCGAGCGAAGCAGTGAGCCGTTGTCGTGGGTCTCGAGCTGTGCGAGCTCCTCGATGTGCGCCTCGATGTTGTCGGCGACCTTGTGCAAGATCGCGCCGCGCTCCTGCGGACTCAACTTCGCCCAGGCGGGGAACGCGGCTCTCTGCCAGGCGGTGATGGATTTGCCGTGCGGTCGTTGCGATGACGGCGAAGGCGAGCAGGGCGACCAGGCCGACGAGCAGCAGATCGGGCCAGAACCACCGGTCGCTTGTATTTTTTTGGCAATGCTCAGTTTTAGCTGATCCTTCTTTAAAAGTTGAAAAAGTGCTGCAGATCTTGGGGAAGTCCGAAGAAATTGATCTATCCTAATTAACAAATCGACTGCATCATTTCGGTCCTTATTTGACTCAAGG
>CALFIA010000281.1 GCA_937876275.1 uncultured Actinomycetes bacterium
TGGCCGCCTGCAGCTCGATATCGGCAATGCCCGGCTCGAGTACAGCGGTGCCTACCGCGGAATCGAGTGACGGTGCCCTGGCCTGACTCTCGTCATCGCGCGCTCCACCGCCGCTCACACGTGGCGTGGGAGCTTTCGGCGGAGCGGATACCTGGCGACGGCTACGCGTGACAACGATTATCGCGATGACGGCGATCACGACCAGGACGATCGCGATCACGGCATAAATGAGCCCGTTGCTCATGCGGTGGCAGCCTCAGTCTCGCGCAGACGCTGACCGATGACCTGAGTGACTCCGTCACCGCGCATCGAGACGCCGTAGAGCGCATCGGCGATCTCCATGGTGCGCTTTTGGTGAGTGATCACGATGAGCTGAGAGTTGTCACGCAGCTCCTCGATGATGTCGATGAGGCGGCCGAGGTTGACGTCGTCAAGCGCGGCCTCGACCTCGTCGAGAACGTAGAACGGGCTCGGACGTGCCTTGAATAGTGCCACCAGGAACGCCACGGCTGTCAGGGAACGCTCGCCACCTGAGAGCAGCGAGAGCCGCTTGACCTTCTTGCCCGGCGGACGGGCCTCGACGTCGACGCCGGTGTTCAGCATGTCACTGGGGTCGGTCAGGATCAGGCGACCTTCGCCGCCGGGGAATAGTCGCGCGAATACGCCTTCGAACTCCCGCTCGATCTCGGCGTAGGCCTCGGTGAAGACCTGCTCGACGCGTGAGTCGACCTCCTTGATGATGTCGAGGAGATCATCACGTGTGCGCTTGAGGTCATCGAGCTGCTCGGTCAAGAAGCGGTGCCGCTCCTCCATCGCCGAGAACTCCTCCAGCGCCAGCGGATTCACGCGACCAAGGAGCGCGAGATCTCGCTCGGCTGCCTTCAGACGCTTCTCCTGCTCGGCGCGCACGAACGGATACGGCTCGGGTTCGGCAGCATCAGCGGGGATCTCGTCACCGGGAGAGACAGCACTTGGGGGAACCAGCACGCTTGGGCCGTACTCCGCCAGCAGGATCTCGGTCTCGATCCCGAAGTCCTCCATGACCTTGATCTCCAGGGCTTCGATGCGCATCCGCTGCTCAGCACGAGCAACCTCGTCGCGGTGAACGGTGTCCTTGAGGCGGTCGAGTTCGGTGGCGAGCTCGCGCATCTGCGCGCGCAGGCTGACCAAGGTCGCGTCGCGCTCCTTCTTCGCGCTCTCACCCTCGGCACGTTCGGCTGCAGCGGCGGCGACCGAGCGCTCTACTCGCGAGAGTGCGATTCGCGCCCCGGCAAGAACTGCCTGGGCGACCACGAGTTCGCGGGCACGGCGCTCACGGCGCTCTATTGCCGCGATACGCGCCTCGCGCTCTGCTTCCGCGGCACGCTCGAGTTGAGCTGCACGTGCACCGACTGCCGTGACGCGTTCTTCGCCAGTACGAAGGGCGAGCCGGGAGTCAACCTCGAGCTGCCGAGCCGACTTTGCTGCTTCCGCGGTGGCAAGACGATTGTCATCGTCGGTATCGGGCTCAGGTGATTCCTGAGCGGAGGTCAGCCGAGACTGAAGCTCAGTCAAGGTGGTGTGGTCAGCGGCAAGGGCTTCGCGCGCCGCGTCTAGCGCGAGCGTCAAACGCTCAGCTTCGGCGAGTGCCGCGCGAGCAACTTGGCCGAGTTGACCCAATTGCTCGGCGACGGCGGCCATGCGTGCGTCCGACTCATGTAGTCGCGAGAGGGTCGACTCGACCGCGGCCGTTGCCTCCTGCTGTGCCGAACGCGCCGCCACCATCTCGAAGCGCGCACGCTCCAGAGCAGCGGTCACGCCATCGAGCTCCTCGCGAGTCTCGTCGTAAGCGGCTTGCACCTCGAGAAGGCTCGGCGCACTCGTCGATCCGCCGTGCACCACACCGCTGCCGAAGACATCTCCGGCTTCCGTCACGAAGATAAGCGCCGGATTAGCCCGTTGCGCTGCCGCTGCTGCGGTGACATCAGAGACGAGGACGTGACCTGCGAGCAGACGATCGACAGCCGGACGCAGTGCATCGTCGCAGCGCACGAGATCTCGTAACCAGCGCCCAGTCGGCGCATAACCGGGACTCGCGACCGGAGTTGCCGAGGGATCGGCAATGACCAACGCAGCACGACCGGCATCTTGATCCTTGAGCAACACGAGTGACGCAACAGCGGAATCGACGCCGCGTACGACAACCGAATCAGCGACATCGCCCAGGGCAGCTGCTACTGCAGCTTGCGCGCCATGCTCGACCTGGAGGAGTGAGGCGAGTGAGCCGAGCACGCCGGGCACGCGGTCACTGGCGGCCACGAGCACGGACGCAGCGTCCTTGCGCGAAAGACCGAGCTCAAGGGCTTCGAGGCGCGCGCTCAGCGCTGCACGCTCACGCTCCTTCACTGACTCGAGGGTGCGCAGTTCTTCAACACGGGCATCAGCGCGCTCGAGTGCACCTTGGGCACTCTCATGCTCCTCGTCGAGGCCAACCTCGCCTTCGTCGAGACCCGCGACCTGGACCTCAATTGCATGGAATTCGCGCTGTGCCGTTTCACCACGATCGGTGGCTTCTGCGACGGCCGCGGAGAGTCGCTCGATCTCGTGGCTGCGAGTCTCGAGTCGCGATGTCGCGGCGTTGACCTGACCGGTCAGTCGGGCCAGGTTTTCGCGTCGATCCGCGGCGGCGCGCTCAAGCTCTGCGACCCGACGCTCTTCAGCCGCGGCAGCCTGCTCGGCCGCAGCACGAGCAGCCTCGGCCTCCGACAGTGCCTGGCGGGCAGCCTCGACCTCTCGGCCGAGTTCGAACTCCTGGGCGCGAAGTGAGCGCGCCTCGGCTTCGATCTGCTCGGGGTCGCGGCCGGAGCCTTCCTCTTCAGGCTCGGGCTGAAGATTGCGTGCGCGCTCGACGCCGAGCTGAACTAGGCCGTTGAAGCGCTCACTGAGACCGCTGAGCGTGAACCAGGTTTCCTGCGCGGCAGCAAGACGCGGCGCATCGCTCTGCGCGACGACCTCGAGTTCGCCCTCGCGTGCGACGAGAGTTGCCAGCGAGTTCTCAACTTCGGCCTGACGCTCACGCAAGGCAGTTTCGTCGGCCACCTCAGCCTCGTGCGCATTGCGCAAGGTGACGAGATCATCCGCGAACAAACGAAGCCGTGCATCACGTACGTCGGTTTGGATAACGACGGCGCGGCGAGCGACCTCAGCCTGTCGGCCGAGCGGCTTAAGCTGGCGGCGAAGTTCGGTGGTGAGGTCTTCGAGTCGAGTGAGGTTCGCACCCATCGCGTCGAGCTTGCGCAGCGCCTTTTCCTTGCGGCGGCGGTGCTTGAGAACACCTGCCGCCTCTTCGATGATGCCTCGTCGTTCTTCCGGGGTGGCCTCGAGGATGGAAGTGAGACGGTTTTGGCCGATGATGACGTGCATCTCGCGACCGATACCCGAGTCACTCAGGAGCTCTTGGACATCGAGCAGGCGGCAGGGCTGGTTGTTGATCGAGTACTCAGAGCCACCATTGCGGAAGAGCACTCGCGAGATGGTGACCTCGGAGAACTCAATAGGTAGGGCGCCATCGGAGTTGTCGATGGTGAGCGAGACCTCGGCGCGACCTAGGGGCGCGCGGCCAGCTGTGCCGGAGAAGATGACGTCTTCCATCTTGCCGCCGCGCAGGCTCTTGGCACCTTGTTCGCCCATGACCCAGGCCAGGGCATCGACGACGTTGGACTTGCCCGAGCCATTGGGGCCGACCACACAGGTCACGCCCGGCTCGAAGTGCAAGGTCGTGGCCGAAGCGAACGACTTGAAGCCCTTGAGGGTCAAATTCTTGAGGTGCACGGTTCTCCGCTGGTCAGGCGCGGGGAAGGGCGCTGAGGACGAATCCCCTCAACCCTATCTCCCGAGGCGTGCGACCTGAGGGCTATGGCCGGCGGGAAGCGCTGGATTGAGGTCCGGGCCCTTACCGAACGACGAGTTCGGCGAGAGCCGCGAGGAGTGGAATCCCGACGATCATGTTCATCGGGAAGGTGATGGCCAGGCTGCAGGTGATCGCGAGACCTTCATTCGCCTGCGGCAAGGCGAGTCGAACGGCAGCGGGTGCTGCGATGTACGAGGCGCTGGCGCACAGCACTCCGAGCATGGTCGCCCCGCCAGCCCCGAGCCCGGCGACCGAACCGGTCACCACGCCCAGGGAACCCGCCACGAGGGGAAAGATCACAGCGAAGACGATGAGCCCTGGTCCGGCAGATGCGAACGATGACAGTTTCGAAGCGACTGTCACGCCCATCTGGAGCAAGAAGATGCACAGGATCCCGACGAAAAGATCCCCGAAGAACGGCTTCACTGCTTCGAATCGCACCGGCCCGGCCACCGCGCCGATGATCACTCCCCCGATGAGAAGGACGATTGACGAACTCGTGAGCACCTCCCGGGCACTCGCGAGGAGAGCACGACCTTGTCGACCGCGCGAGGTTGCCAGCATCAGCCCGACGATGATTCCAGGGATCTCCATGATGGCGAGCAGGGTGACGACGTAGCCCTCGACGAAGAAGTCAGCAGCCTCGAGGAAGACGAGTGCCGCAGTGAACGTCACTAGCGATGTGGATCCGTAATGCGCGGCAATGGCACCGCGATCAACGCGATCGAGGCGAGTCAGGCCACGAAGTGCGAGGAACGCCAGCAGCGGCAGGAGGATGCCAAGAACTACCGTCGCCACGGCCGGCCACGCCACCTGTGAAATATCCGAGCCTCGGAGTGCGACACCGCCCTTGATCCCGATTGCCAACAGCAAGTAAAAGGTGAGGAATCGCATGATCGCGTCGGGCACGTGCAGATCGGACTTGAAGCGGGTGGCAATGAAACCCAGGGCGAAGCAGAGCACCGGAATGGACAGCAGGTTGCCGAGGCCGAGGGAGAGAATTTCCATTGGGGACTCTTACTCCGGCCGTTGGGCGTGCAGCAGGAATGCCGAGGCCAGGAAGAGGCCCTTCCACCCCGAGGCGTCGTCTTCCAATGCAACAGAGTCAAGGCGGTAGGCCTGAGGAACCTCACGCTCGATCGCCGGCATGCCGGCGTGAAAATGGAAGGGAATGATGCGCGGGTCCTTGAGCCCGAGTTCGCCGGCAATCTCGGCCACCTCGAACGGCACATGAAAGGCCTCCGGATGAATAGCTCCGGACGGAATCTCAAGATTGAGTCTCTGCTGCAGTTGCGCAGTGACTGCCTCACCCACCTCCGTGGATGCATTTCCGAGCAGCCGCTCGCTAATAAATTCCTCGGTGTAGCGATTGAACGTGACGAGTGAGAACAGAGCGTTGCGAAACTCGATGAACAGGTGCCCACCCGGCCGCACGAGAGTCATCGCATTGAGGAGCCCCCGCCGCACGGAGGTCACGTGGGGCAGAACTCCCATGGCGATCAGAACGTCGAATTCACCGGCGCCCGGTAGGGCGGCGTACGACTGCGGATCCTCGAGGTCCGCGTGCAGAATGCGATCGGGATCCTGCCCGGCCTCGAGAAGCTCCTTCTTACTACTCTCGACGCAGGTGGCGTCTCGGTCGAAGCCGGCGAAGGTGAGTCCGTTTCCGGTAAACAGCGGGATGGCGCGACCCATTCCGACTCCGACCTCGACCAAAGAGAGCCCGGCAGGGTCGGGCAGGGCGGCGAATACGTGCCGGAAGGCGAAGTGATTGGCCGGGTAGTCCAGGGCGGGATTAAGGCACGCCGCAGCTACTGCGCTTTCGTATTCGTCAAGGTTCATGCGAGACATAATACACGAATTCGGTTTCGCGTATACACTTTCGGTACTGAAAGGAGATCAGTCGTGTCGCAATGGACCTTTTTGACCAATCACGCCCATGTGCTGATCCATCTCGCCAGCTCGCCCGACTCACGGATCCGCGACATCTCCCAGGCCGTGGGTATCACCGAGCGCTCTGTCCAGGGCATCCTCCACGATCTCGAGGAAGCCGGATACGTCACCACGGCCAAGGTCGGCCGACGGAACACGTACAGGATTCAGCCCGATCTGCGCTTCAGGCATCCCGCGGAGGCTGACCATCGCATTGGCGAATTGCTCGGCATCTTCGAATCCTGAGTCCAGAACAGCGCGACCCTCAGCGCTGACATCTCGGGCAGAAGAAGCTCGAGCGGTTCATGAAGTGCTCGCGTCGAATGAGTGAACCGCACCGGTGACACGGCTCCCCTTCTTGCCCGTACGCATCCAGCGATCTGTCGAAGTAGCCACTCTCGCCATTTACGTTGACGTACAGGGCGTCGAAGCTGGTGCCGCCCTCGGCGAGCGCATCGGTCATCACCTCGCGCACATGCGACAAGAGCTCTCGAGCCTTCGCCCCGCTTATCCCGCCCGTGGCTCGTCTGCCCTGAAGGCGCGAACGCCAGAGCGACTCATCGGCATAGATATTTCCAATCCCGGAGATGAGCGACTGATCAAGTAGCGCTCGTTTAATCTCGGTGTCCTTCGCTCGCAGGCGAGTAAGGAAGTCCTCGTCATCGAAATTGGGATCAAGTGGGTCACGTGCAATGTGGACGATGTCAGTCGGCACGTGTCCGTTCAGGCCATCAGCGACCAACTCCGCGCTCATGAGACCGCCGAAGGTGCGTTGATCGACGAAGCGCAACTCACGTCCGTCATCGTTGAATCGGATGCGCACCCGCAGGTGCTTCTCATCTACTGAATCAGCCGGCTGCATGAGCAACTGGCCGCTCATGCCGAGATGCGCGACAAGCGCCGTGCCGTCATCGAGCGGCATCCACAAATACTTGCCTCGACGACTGACACAACGCACAGTGCGCCCGACAAGTGCGAGATCGAGCGGCCCGTCCTGCCTGCGCACAGCCCGTGGGTGAAGTACGTCGACGCCGCGGATGGTGCGCGAGCTCACGTGCTCCGCGAGGCCACGGCGGACGACCTCGACCTCGGGAAGCTCGGGCATCAGCGGCCAGCGATGTCCCGCACGGCCGCATAGGCGTGCGAGGCCGCCTGCTGCTCAGCGAGCTTCTTCGAACGTCCGACACCCTCACCGAGGATCTCGCTACCGATTCGAACTCGCGCGTGGAATTCCTTCTCGTGGTCGGGACCTTCGTCGGTGACGAGATATTCAGGAACTCCTAGACCTGCATCAGCCGCGGCCTCCTGCAATGACGTCTTCCAATCGAGCCCGGCACCAAGCTCCGACGACGCATCGATCAGCGGACCGAACATACGAAGCACGAACTCGCGGGACACCTCGAGCCCCGAGGAAAGGTAGATCGCGCCAATTACTGCCTCCATCGCATCGGCGAGGATCGAGGACTTATCACGACCACCGGTCGATTCCTCTCCGCGACCCAGCAGCATGTAGCGCCCTAGATCGAGTGTGCGGGCAACCTGGGCACATGCACGCGCGTTGACCACGGCGGCACGAAGCTTTGCCAACTGCCCCTCGGGCACATCAGGAAATCGCGCATAGAGACATTCGGTGATGATGATGCCCAGCACCGAATCACCGAGGAATTCCAGCCGCTCATTCTCAGGGATGCCGCCATGCTCGTAGGCGAATGAACGATGCGTGGTGGCCTGATCGAGCAGGTCACGGCGAACCGCCGACTGCAGGTCAGACTGCAGCGCGACGAGCTCTTGCTCCCGCTTGACGATGCCGGTCATGGGGTGGACACCAATGCGGAAAAAGTCGATTGTGTCTCGGCGACGATGTCATGCTCGGCGACCCGCGCTGCGAGTCGAATACAGGCGGCGACCTCGGCCGCGGAGCCAGCACCATGCCCGATGACGGTGACGCCATTCACACCCAACAGCATGCCACCGGCGAAGTCACCTGTTGCGGTCTGCGTGACAAGACGGCGCGCAGGAGCGGGATCACCGTACGACTCACCGAGTCTCGCGGCTGTCCAGGTCACGGCTCCCTCAATTCCCTTGAGAAGCACATTGCCGGTGAACCCATCAGTGACGATGACTTGCGCCCGATCACCGCGCGACACATCGTGGCCCTCGACCGGGCCGGCATAACGCATACCGAAGCCGGGCAGGATCTTGCGCAGGAGTGAATCCGTGACTGATCGAAGCGGGTCGCCCTTACCCGGTTCGCTGCCGATGCTCAGCAAGCCGATGACAGGATCGGCGATGTCGAGCGCATGGGCGTAGCACCAGCCTGCGAGAGCAAAGTGGAGCAATGTGTCGGCTGTTGCATCGAGAACGGCACCGGCATCGACGAGAACCACTGGACCATGCGTGGCCGGCAGAACGACCGCGAGCGCCGGACGCGCCATGCCCGGGACTCGGCCGAGGGTAAATGCGGCAGCAGCGACAGCTGCACCTGTGTGACCCACGGTCACCCAGGCATCTGCATGCCCATCGCGGACGGCGGCAGCGGCAACAGAGACGCTGTACGAATCGGAATCACGCAGCAGAGCCAATGGATCGGCGTCCATGGGTACGACTAAGTCGGCATGAAGTATGCGGACTCTCGCGGGATCGATTCCGCGTGCGGTGAGGAGTTCGGTCGCTACGACCGTGGGGCCCACGAGGACGAGGTCGATGCCGGGCTCATCAAGAAGAGCCAGGACGGCATCCGCCACGACCTCGGGAGCGCCGTCACCGCCGAGGAGATCAACGGCGACGCGACTCAACGGATCAGACGTCGAGAACGCGACGCTTGGCGTAGGTACCGCAGGTCGGGCATGCGGTGTGCGCAAGCTTCTTCTCGCGGCAGTTGGCGCAGGTCACGATTGCTGCTGCACTCGTCTTCCACTGCGAGCGACGGCTACGAGTGTTGGAGCGTGAGGTCTTCCGCTTCGGAACGGCCACGGTTCATCCCAATCTGTGTGTACTGCTGAGGTCTCTGCATCGCGAACGGTCAGCGTGAGTGCAGGACCGGTGAGCCCCATAAGTGTAGGGCCTGGCGAGGGGTGCCCTTACCGCTGGCTGTCGTCAGGCTCGATGAGGCCGCCGAGAGCAGCCCAGCGGGGGTCGATCTGATCATGGGCGTGCCCAGGGGCCTCGACCAGCAAAATGCCGCATTCTGGGCACAGTCCCGGGCAGTCGGCCGAGCACAGTGGTGCCAGAGGGAGCGCCAGGACAACCGCGTCGCGGATCACCTCGGTGAGGTCAATGAGGTCGTCGTGGATGACCGGGAGGACTTCATCGTCGTCCTCCCCCTCGGGCGTCGGCAGCGGCTTACCGCGCGCATCGGTGGCCTCGTACTCGAACATCTGGGCAATCTCCAGGGTTTCACCCCAACCCACGGGTTCCAGGCATCGAGCACACTCGCCTTCGACCTCAATGTCGGCTGAGCCGGAAACCCAGACACCTTCCATGACCGATTCCAGCCGCAGATCGAGCTCGATGGCCGAGTCGACCGGGACTCGAGCCATCACGACCCCGAAGTCGGCAGGCGCCGGTACGGCGCGCTCGACAGCGATCATCGAGCCGGGTCGACGTTGCAACTGCAGTGCGCGGGTATCTATGACAAATGGGTCACGCGCGTCGGGGCCGGGCGAGGTCATCGGCGATCGTCGTAGAAATCGCCGGACGGACCCTCCTCGAAGAACTCACCCTCAGCATCGGGGTTCTCCGGTGCGAGCTCCTCGTACATCTGGGCACGCAGGCGATCGCGACCGCGATCGACGGTCTGCAGGGTCTTGTGCAAGGTGATCTCGAAGGTCGCCAGCTTGGCGTCGATGTAGTCATCGGTTTCACGGCGCATCTGTGCGGTCTCGTTCGCCACCTGGCGACGCAGGGCATCGGCCTCAGCAACTGCGGCGAGGTACACCTCGTGCTCGGACACCATTCGATCGGAGTCGGCACGGGCACGCTCGAGCAGGCGATCAGCCTCACGACGGCCGTCTTGCACCACTGCCTCGCGATCAGCGAGCAGCTCGTCGGCCCGATGCACCGATTCGGGCAGCAACTGGCGGATCTCGTCGATGAGATCGAGAACCTGCCCGCGATTGACCAGGCACGACGCGGACAGCGGCATCGACTTTGCGTCCTCAATCAGCACACCGAGCTCGGTGAGCCGTTCTTGAATATCCACGATGCTCCTTAGGGAATGCTCCTGCGGCAGAACTCCCGCGCGGGACTACTTGCCTAGTGTGGCTGAAATCTTGGCCGTCAGGCGTTCCAACACGGGGTCGGGTAGTAGTCCGGAGACATCTCCCCCATAGGTGGCGACTTCCTTGATCAGACTCGAGGAGATGTAGCTGTAGAGCGGATTGGTCGAGATGAACAAGGTCTCGACACCGGCCAATCGATAGTTCATCTGAGCCATTTGAAGTTCGTAATCGAAATCGCTGACAGCCCGCAGTCCCTTCACGATCGCCTTGATTCCGTGCTCGCGGCAGTAATCGACCAACAAGCCGTGAAAGGCATCGATGCGCACGTTCCCCAGTGGGGCGACTGTCTCCTCGAGCATCTCGATGCGCTCTTCGACTGTAAACAGACTCGACTTGGTCTTGTTGATCAAGACGGCCACAACGACCTCATCGGCCATTTCCGAGGCACGGGCGAACACGTCGAGATGGCCGTTCGTGACGGGGTCGAATGACCCAGGGCATACAGCTGTGCGCATGTCAGGAGCCTTCCGCCGAAAGTTCGCTCGCCGAGCCTTCCTCGCCGACTGCTTGACCGTACCAAAGGACGGTGTCCCCCATGCGGCGCGACTGCCACTCCCATCCAGCAGGGAACGGCGATTGCGTGTCACTCGAGGGTCGCTCGATGACGACGTGCGCATCTGCTGTCAACCAGCCTGCCGCAGCGAGATCGGCCACGAGTCCACGAAGCACGCCACCGGCCACCTCATACGGCGGATCTGCCAGAACGATGTGAGCAGGACTCGCCGCGGAAGGCCGGGCCCGAGCCACCAGTGCCGCGTCCGAGCGGACGAGGTGTGCCCCCTGCATTCCGAGGGTCTCAATGTTCGTGGCAATCACGCCGGCGGCAGCCTTATTGGCCTCCACCAACCAGACTTCGCGTGCACCGCGGCTGAGTGCCTCGAGCCCCAATGCACCCGACCCCGAGTAGAGGTCGAGCACGCAGATGTCGTCCCAGTCGCGCCCGTCGACGAGCAGTCTCGACTGCAGCGCTGAGAACAACGACTCTCGCACGCGATCGGATGTCGGACGAGTCCCCTTGGCCGGCACCTTGAGCGTGCGACCGCGAGCCGAGCCGCTGATGATTCGGGTCATGCCTTCTCCAGGTAGTCGGTGCTCTCCTCGGCAGTGAGCCGCGCGAGCGCACTCCGCAGCGCCTGGTGAGCAGCCAGGGTCGGATCATCGCCGATCACCTGATCCGCATCTGCGCGCGCCCGCTCGATGACGTCTTCATCTCTCAGCACCTCGAGCAATCGCAGCGAGCTTCGACGACCGGACTGCACAGCCCCGAGTACGTCACCCTCGCGTCTTAATTCGAGATCAAGTTGCGAAAGCTCGAATCCGTCGATCGTGCTTGCCACCGCCGCCAGCCGTTCACGAGCCGGGGATCCGGTCTCGCTCGCTGTGACGAGCAGGCATAGGCCGGGCAAGCCGCCACGGCCGACGCGACCCCGCATCTGATGTAACTGCGAGATACCGAAGCGATCCGCATCCATGATGATCATCAAGGTTGCATCCGGTACGTCGACGCCGACTTCGATCACCGTTGTCGAGACCAGAACGTCAATTCCGTCGGTAGCGTTGACGTCGGCGAAGCGACGCATGACGTCGTCCTTCTCCTCCGGAGTCATTCGGCCGTGCAGGGTGCCCACGCGCACATGGGAGAGCTCGGCCGCACGCAGTCGCTCGGACAGTTCGACAACGGAGCTCAGCGGCGACTCCTCTGCCTCGAGATCTCCCCCGTCGTCATCATCGCCGATGCGGGGGCACACGACGAATACGCGATGACCCTTGGCCACTTCTTCGGACGCTCGTTCCCAGACTCGAGCTGCATGTGATGGCTTCTCGCTCACGGGCACGACGTGCGTGGTGATCGGACTGCGTCCCGCGGGAAGTTCGCTCAAGGTGGAGATATCGAGATCTCCGAACACTGTCATCGCGATCGTGCGCGGAATCGGCGTGGC
>CALFIA010000282.1 GCA_937876275.1 uncultured Actinomycetes bacterium
CTATCCCGAATGCTCTCCCTCGTTCCCTGGCTGCTCGCGCACGACGGAATCACGATCGTTGAGGCTGCTGCGCACTT
Source organism: uncultured Actinomycetes bacterium (assembly GCA_937876275.1). Classification (GTDB taxonomy): domain Bacteria; phylum Actinomycetota; class Actinomycetes; order S36-B12; family S36-B12; genus CAIKZY01. Next base: position 78 of record CALFIA010000282.1, read on the forward strand.
CGGAGTCACCCCCGAGCAGCTCGAAAAGGATCTCTGGCTGCTGATCGTGTGCGGCCTGCCCGGGTACGGACCCGACCAGCTCGTCGACATTGACTTCTGGGAGGACGGTCGCATCCATGTTCTCGATGCGCAAACCCTCGATCGCCCGCTGAGGCTCGGCGCAGACGAGGCGATGTCGCTGCTCCTAGGCCTACGGATGCTCGAGCAAGTACCGGGCGTGCATGATCGCTCGGCTATCGTCTCGGCGCTCGCGAAGCTGACCGAGGCCGTCGATCTTCCGGGCGCAGAGGCGTCGGTCTCTGCTGAGCCGCGAGTCAGGCAGGAGATCGCGGCAGCCATCGCTACCTCGATCAATCTGGGAGCCGATCTCTCCATTACCTACGCTTCTGGCACGAGCGATCTCGTAACTGAACGCCGGGTGAGTCCGCGACAGGTGGTCCTGGCCGACGGGCGCGCGTACCTCGAGGCCTACTGCCATCTCGCAGAGGCGCAGCGCACCTTCCGACTCGATCGAATCATGTCGGTAACTGCGGCCTTAGGTTCACGTCAGGAGACGGAGAGCGCGACACGGGCGGTTGCCCCGGAATCCGCGCTGTTGAGCGTCTCGAATGGATCGTCCTGGTTGGTTGACGTGCTCGGGGCAGAGGTCGTCGGGGCTGAGCCTGATGGCAGCAAGAAAGTCAGACTGGAGTACGCCGACCCTCGATGGCTCGTCAGGCTCGTGCTCAGCCGAGGCGGGCAGGTGGAGGTGCTTGAGCCTGGTTCCGTACGTGCCGAGGTAGCAGATGCGGCCGCGGCCGCCCTGAAGGCGTACGCTGGGGCCTAGTCGTTCGCTTGAGGAGAGGTTTCCCATGTTCAGTCAGCTCCGAGGCTGGGAACTGCCCGCCATCGCCCTCATCGCGCTGCTGCTCTTCGGCGGCAAGAAGCTCCCCGAGGCCGCCCGCGGCCTGGGACGTTCGCTGAGAATCCTCAAGGCCGAGACCAAGGGCCTCAACACTGACGAGTCCACCGACGCGCCTGCTGCGTCGAGCGCCGAAGCACCGGCTAAGCCGGCTGAAGCACCGGTCGACCGCACCGAGGCCTAGGCCTCCTTGTCTCGAAGTAATCCCACCGCGGCGATGCCGCTGACGGGACATTTGCGTGAGCTGCGCTCGCGTCTGGTGAAATCTGCCATTGCTATTGGTCTGGGCATGATCGTGGGCTGGATCTATTACGACCGCATCTTCGCCTGGTTGAGTGCACCCTTCAACAGCGTTATCGAGGAAGCGCGCTCCCAGGGGCGACTGGTGACCTTGGCCCTGACCGGTGTGGCTGATCCGTTCGTGCTCCAGTTGCAGATTGCCGCGGTGGCGGGGCTCGTGGTCAGCTCACCCATTTGGCTGTATCAACTGTGGCGTTTCATCACGCCTGGTCTGCATCGGCATGAGAAGCGCTGGGCGATTGCCTTTGTCGCAGTTGCCGTGCCGCTCTTTGCTGCCGGTGTGCTGCTCGCCTACAAGGTGCTGCCGTTCGGGCTCCAGATTCTGTTCGGATTCACTCCTGAGAATGTCGAGAATATTGTCTCCGTCGACAAGTACCTCAGCTTCTTCATTCGCATGATCGTGATCTTCGGAGCCGGGTTCCTGGTACCGCTGATTCTTGTTGCCCTGAATTTCGCAGGAATTCTGACCGGCAAGCGTCTGCTGTCGTGGTGGCGCTGGATCATCTTCATCACGTTCCTCTTTGCCGCTGTCGCTACGCCCACAGGTGATCCGATCAATCTGTGTCTCCTGGCGGTCCCGATTCTCGTGCTTCTCACTCTTGCGATCGTCGTCTGCCTGATCAACGACCGCCGTAGGCGCGGACGTCGCAAGGCTGCGGGTGAGGTCGACTATGACGAGCTCGACGATGACGAGATCTCGCCGCTACCCCCATCGACCTCGGTCGACTAGCGGTCGCCGGCTCCACAAGCGTGGGGGTCAGGCGTCGTAAGAGTCGGCCAATAGTCTGATCACATGCCGTCGCCCGCCGAACGCTATGCCGCCGCGAAGGCCCGCCAGTCCGAGCGAGGCACGATCTTGGCCTCATTCACCGAGGCGTACCAGTTTGGGCTCGACGGCTTTCAGATCGAGGCATGCAAGGCTCTCGAGGCAGGGCGCAGCGTTCTCGTCGCCGCACCTACGGGCGCTGGCAAGACAGTTGTCGGCGAGTTCGCCATCGAACTGGCCCTGGCGGCCGGGCGCAAGTGCTTCTACACGACGCCGATCAAGGCGTTGTCGAACCAGAAATTCCACGACCTCGTAGATCGCCATGGCCCCGAGAAGATCGGACTGCTGACCGGCGATACGAGCGTCAATAGCGAGGCCCCGATCGTGGTCATGACCACTGAGGTGCTGCGCAACATGCTCTACGCCGAGAGCAGCACGCTCAATGAGCTGAGCTACGTCGTCATGGATGAAGTTCACTATCTCGCGGATCGTTTCCGGGGAGCCGTGTGGGAAGAGGTGATCATTCACCTCCCGGCAACTGTCACCGTGGCAGCGCTTTCGGCCACGGTGAGTAACGCCGAGGAGTTTGGTGCCTGGCTTGAGGCGGTGCGAGGCGACACTGAGATCATCGTCGAAGAGCATCGACCGGTTCCGTTGTGGCAGCACGTGGTCGCGGGTCACCGAATGTATGACCTCTTCGTCGATGACGAGCAGACCATTGTGAATCCTGAGTTGACTCGTATCGCACGGGAGGAAATCCAACGGGCCAAGCTCGGCAAGGGTGGGGGCGGGAATCGGCAGCGTGGTGCTCACATTCCCTGGCGCACCGATGTGATCGAGCGACTCGAGCAGGCCGAGTTGCTGCCGGCGATCTACTTCCTCTTCAGTCGCAAGGGCTGTGATGACGCCGTGAGCCAATGCCTGGCAGCTGGCCTGCGGCTCGTGAGGCGAGAGGATCAGACCCGCATTCGCGAAATCGTGTTGGAGATGACCAGCTCCTTGCCCGATGAGGATCTCGACGCCCTCGGGTTCAACGAGTGGATCGATGGTCTGGAGCGCGGGATTGCTGCTCACCATGCGGGCATGCTCCCGGTGTTCAAGGAAGTCGTGGAGCACCTATTCCAGGAGGGCTTGCTCAAGGTCGTGTTCGCGACC
>CALFIA010000283.1 GCA_937876275.1 uncultured Actinomycetes bacterium
GTAGACGGTTCCCACCTCGAAGTCCTCGAGGAAACGGCCGAGCTGTGCGGGAACGATGTTGGTCATGCCTGCATCCTGCCGCATGCGGGCTCACTCAACCTGGGGTTGGGGTGTGAGGTGCGCGACTGCTACTCGCCGTTGCGCTCGCGCCAGCGCTCTTCCATGCGATCCATGAACCCGGGCTTGGCCGGCTTGGCCTTGGCAGCGGGCTTCGCAGATTCGCCTTCGGAAGAGCCGGAGATCACGACAGGTGCACGGAAGGCTGAGTAGGTAACTGCGGCTCCGAGAAGCATGACGACGAAACCGACAACACCAAGGGCGATGATCATGGTGGCAACCCCGGCGATGACCAGGCCCATACCCGCGAAGATCGCGAGCACGCCCAGCGCAGCCTTGCCACGTGAGCCACGGCCAGCCGTGGTGGTACGCAGGTTGTTGGCGAAGGTGGGATCTTCTGCGTAGAGGGCACGCTCCATCTGCTCGAGGAGGCGCTGCTCATGCTCGGAGAGTGGCATCGTGACCTCCTTTATCCCTCGCAGTGGGTGGCCCGAACGGCCGCTCCCATAAATATAGGCGGGGTTTCCGACATTGGAAACCCCAGCACCCCCTCGTGGCGGACTAACCCTCCTCGTCGACCTCATATTCGACCAGACGCGCCGGCCGAACAGCCTGGGAGCCGAAGCGGGCCCTGAGGGAATCGACGGCCAGTTCGGCCTCGCGATGCCCGAGCTCGGGCTCGCCCAGGGCCAGCTGGCGGCTGGCCTCATCAGCAGGAATCAGGCCCTCGGCCTTCACCCCGACCAGGCGGATCCGTGCCCGCTGCAGGCCCAGGGCCTCGTAGAGCATGCGCGAGGTGTCGTAGAGCTCCTTGCCGACATCGGTCGGGCTGGTCAGGGTGCGCGAGCGAGTGATCGTGGTGAAGTCAGAGAAGCGCACCTTGATGGCAATAGTGCGTGCGACATACCCGGCCCGACGCAGACGGCCGCCTACCTGATCGGCGAGGGCGCGCAGATGCGCGTGAATCATCTCAGGGTCGTCGACATCACTTCCGAAGGTCTCCTCATTGCTGATGCTCTTCTCCGGCTCATGCGGAAGCACTGATCGCTCATCGCGACCCCAGGAGAGCTCATGCAGATGAGCTCCGGACGCATCACCGATCGCGCGTTGCAGCGTGGCAACCGGGGTATTCGCGATATCGCCGACGGTGCGCAGGCCGAGGCGCACGAGTTGCTCCTCGGTCTTCTCGCCCACGCCCCACAGTGCACCGACCGGCAGCGGATGCAAGAACGCGATGACCTCATTCGCCGGGATCACCAGCAGGCCATCGGGCTTGCAGCGCGTGGAGCCGAGCTTCGCGACGAACTTGCTGCTCGCGACACCGACCGAGCAGGTAATGCCCTGCTCGTCGGAGACCCGCGAACGAATCAGTTCGGCAATCGAGGTCGGTGACCCGAGTCTGCGCACCGCACCCGACACGTCAAGGAATGCCTCATCGAGACTCAGTGGCTCGACCAGCGGAGTGATCGACGCGAAGATCGCCATCACTCCGCGACTCACCTCCGCATACAAGCCATGGTCGGGCTCGATGAAGATCGCATTAGGCGCAAGCCGGCGCGCGCGCGAGACCGGCATCGCGGAGTGAATGCCCAATGCTCGAGCTTCGTACGTGGCCGAGAGCACGACTCCCCTACCCGCACTACCGCCGACGACCACAGGCAAGCCATGCAGTTCAGGCCGGGTACGCAGTGACACCGACGCATAGAAGGCGTCCATGTCGACGTGCAGGATCGTGCAGCCGGTGTCGTCGGTGCCCAGACCGAGTACGCCCTGCTGGCGACGCACCTGGTTACGACTCATACACCCATCATCCTGCGCTCATCATCGGTAATGCGTCATTCACTCGCACCCGGGCTGCATGCTCATCTCCGCAGCCCCTACTCACTTGCACCCGGGCTGCGATGCCACAGCGCCGATGACGGCTTGCGCACATCACCGCCCGCCGGGCGTACATCGGCGTACGGCGACTGCCGATAGCCGCTGGAGTGCACGAGCACTCGACGGCGCGAGGTATCGGGCTCAGGCTGATCGCTGTCGATCATCTGCCATACCGCGGCTGCGCCACCGACCCGCCAGACCTCGCGCACCTGCCCGAGTTCCCAGCAGCCGGTCGCCCGCACCGAGACACCACGCGGGCCGGTGCGGCGCACGAACCCACGAATCAGCATCACCCAGGAACCGAAGACAGTTCCCGCGAAATCACCCTGGGCATCGTCGAAGAAGGTGGCATCGACCGGGCCGGTGGAATCGTCAAGGGTCACGAAGATGACACGACGACCACTGCGCACCGGCGGGGTCTGCACCGAGACCTTCACCCCGGCGATCAGCACCTGCTGCTGCGACCGGCAGTTCAGTAGTGAATCGGCATGGGTCGCGCCGATCGACTGCAGCAGATCAGAATAGAAATCCATCACGTGATGACTGACATCCATGCCGAGCACATCAATCTCGGCGCGCACGCGATCAGCGGCACTCATCTCGGGCAGCCCTGACGGAGTGAGAGTGGCAAGGTCGTCGACGAGATCGAAGGTCAGCTGCGATGTGCTGACACCTGCGCCCATGCGCTCGAGATCAGCAACCTGCAGCAGCAGATCGCGCCGAGTCAGTGCACCGCGGCGCTGCGTGCCGCCGAATCGATAGAGCGAGTCGAAGGCACCGGCGACCACGAGGTTCTCGGCCACCGGCCGCGAGATACGCGCTCGATGCCACAGATCAGCCAGCGAGGAGTACGGGCGGCCGTTGATCACCCGCTCGACTTCGTCATCGCTGATGCCTTTCACATCGCTGAGCGGAAGGCGAATGCCCTGCTTGCCTTCATCGTCGACGACGAGGCGATAGACGTCGTCGGACTCATTGACGTCAAGACCATGGATCACGACACCGAAGTGACGAGCATCGTCGAGGATCAGCCGCTTCGGATACATGCCCGGGTCATGGGTGAGCAGGCCCGAATAGAACGCAGCCGGGTAATGGGTCTTCAGCCACGCGGATTGATACGTGGGCAGTGCGAAGGCTGCGGCATGCGCCTTGCAGAACCCGAAAGAAGCGAAGGCACGCAAGACCTCCCAGACCTGCTCGACGATGGTGAGTCGATAGCCGCGCCGCAATGCAGCCGGGTAAAACCAGGCACGCACATCGTCGAGACCTTCAATAGAACCCATTGACCGGCGGATCTCATCGGCTTCGGCCAAAGAGCAGTCGGTGAACACCGCGAGGATGCGCAGCACCTGCTCGTGGAAGACGACGACACCGTAGGTCTCCTCCAGTGCCGGACGCAGGTCATCGTGCAGGTACTGCGCCTCGCACCAGCCCTGTCGCGCACGAAGAAAGGGAGTGATCATGTCGGACTTCACCGGCCCCGGACGAAACAGCGAGATATCGGTGATGAGATCGCCGAAGGTCTCGGGCGCGAACTTGCCGATGAGCTCGCGCTGCCCCGGCGACTCGATCTGGAAGCAGCCCAGGGTGCGTGTCGTGCGAATCAGCTCAAAGGTTGCCGGGTCATCAAGGCCTTCGGAGTCGAGCTCGATCACCTCGCCGGTGACGCGCTCGGTCTCGGCAATCGCGTGCGCCATCGCGGACTGCATACGCACGCCCAGCACATCGAGCTTGAGCAGACCAAGACGCTCGACGTCGTCCTTATCGAACTGACTCATCGGGAAACCTGCAGCGCTGCGCTCGACCGGTGTGCGATCGAGCAGCGTGGCATCGGAGAGCAGCACCCCGCACGGGTGCAGGGCCACATGACGCGGCAGGCCATCAAGGCCCTCGACCAGCGAGAGGAAGGAGTCGAGCTCACCACGCGCGGCCATGCGACCGAATCCTGAATTGCGCAGCTCGGGCAGATCAGCAAGGGCAGCACGCGCCTTACTGGCACGAATATGCGGGAACGACTTCGCGAAGGCGCCCACCTCGCCAGGGGGCATACCGAGCGCTGCACCGACATCGCGGATCGCGTGGCGCACGCGATAGGTCTCCATCATCGACACGCATGCGCAGCGCTCCTCGCCGAAGCGTTCGAGGATCCAGTCGTAGATCTCCTCGCGACGCGCGGATTCGACATCGACATCGATATCGGGCAGCTCACGCCGCAAGGGAGACAGGAAGCGCTCCATCAGTAGCCCGTGCCGAATCGGATCAACACCGGAGATACCGAGTAGATGATTGACGAGACTGCCGGCACCTGAACCACGTGCAGCCACGCGCACGCCACGACCCCGAATCAGCGCGACGACCTCGGCCACGGTGATGAAGTAGCCGGCGAAGCCGACTTCAGTGATCGTGCGCAGTTCATCCTCGAGCCGATCGGCGGCCTTCATCCGCTCGGTCTCGCGCGAGTAGATACGCGGAATGGCATCGAGGCAGCGTGATCGCAGGAGTTGATCGGCATCGTGATCGGCGGCAACACCGCCCAGCGAGATCTCCAGCTCGGGAACGAAGACTCCCCCGATGCCGAGATCAGCCGACGGATCCAGCGCACATTGCTCAGCCAGGGCCATGGTCTCGTACTGCAGCGCTGCAGCACTGCTGCCCGCAGCGCGCGTGATCTCCTGAGCGATCTGATCGAGCTCGACTGATGACTTGAGGTACGCCTCGCCGTTATCGCGTTCGACCTGCGCGGAGGTCAACGGAACTAGGCGCCGCGCGGCATCGAGGACATCAGCGATTCGTGCCTGCTCGCTATCGCGGTAGCGCACAGCGTTGGTGAGCACGGCGCGCACCTGCTGCTGCCCGGCGAAGCCAAGAAGTCGGGCCGCATGCGAGGTGGAGTAGCGATGCCCGGCTCTCCGACGATGCGAGGTGATTGCAAGACGCAGGTCAGCGCCGAAGATCTCACGCCACTGATCAAGTGAGCGCGCAGCTGCCCGCTCGCCGTGGGCATGCAAGTGCTGCGCAACCTCAGAGTCAGCGCCGAGCAGGGCAATGACACCTGCGTGATGCTCGCCGAGTGCTTCATAGCTGAGCACAGTGCGCCCACGCACCTCATGCGCGGCGCTGATGAGCCGACAGAGCGAGGCCCAGCCTTGCGCGCCGCGAGCCAGCAGCACGACACGTGCACTGCCCTCATCGACGAAGGCACCACCACGAGCCGGGGTGCGACGACCCGTAGTGATCGCGGGTGCCGCATGGGCCGGTTCGATCGCGAGATCGACACCGAGGATCGGTGCGATACCTGCACGCTGGCAGGCCAGCGCCCAGCGCACTGCGCCGTAGACGCCATCTCGATCGGTAAGTGCCGCGAAGGACTGGCCGTGCTCGGCTACACGTTCAATCAATGCATCAGGAGTTGATGCGCCGTATTGCAGGGAGAACCCGCTTGCCACCTGCAGGTGGGCCCAGTTATCGCTCATCGTGAAGTGCTCATCAGTCATCTCGCCAGCAGTGAAAAAGGAAAAGGGGATGCCAGTGAGCTGGATTCGACACGGGAGGACGCCCGAATCCAGCTCACTGACGCACTCGGGCCAAAGAACCCGAGGCAACTCGGCAGCGGGGGCTGCCGAGAGTTACCTAGGAGATATCTAGGAGATTCCGAGGATTGACACGATGCGCACGAGGAAGGCATCCGCATCGCGAAGAAGGTCATTGGCCTCACGGGTCGAGATGCACTTCACGCCGGCCTCGGCGGCGGAGCGCTTCTTGGCGCTGAGGGCGAAGAACTGCGACCACTCGGTGAGCTCGGGCGCAACCGTGGGCAGCACCACCCAGACACTGCGCACCTGACGGCGACGGTGATCGGGGCCGGTGCGAGCGGCGACGAGTGCCGCAGCAGCACGCAGTGCGCACAGATGCGCAGCGACATAGCGCTCAGCGGGGTCAGTGGCGATATGTGCCTCGGTCAGACTGCGCCGAGCCAAGATCACGAGGTCATAGGTAGATGTGGGAAGGCTCTGCAGAGGTGCAGTTACGGGTGCTGCCAGGGTCATGGTCGACATCGATCTCTCCGTCTTCTCGTTAATCGATAACCCGCAGCAACCTCCAGCGATCGGAGGTCACGCACAGGTCGTACACACCGGATTGCCCGGTACGCGTGATGGCTTCGACCCGCCAGACGGTGCGCCGCGCCGGCGCCCCGTGACCCTTCCCGTGGTGTGACCACCACGGCACTGCCTCGACCCAGGACTCGAGTACCTCGCGAACGAGATACCGCCGACCCCGCCAGCTGAAATCAACCGGCCCCTGCCCACCCGAGCGCACCTGCACTCGGCCGTAGTAGCGATGACTCACCACTACCTCGCATCTCACTCACCTGCCTGGGACCGAGCCCGGGGTCGAGGCGGGCCCGGTCTCAGGTGGTGCCACCGGGTAACCGCGACATCACCCGGCGATCGATCTATTCGAACATCTGTTCGAATACGAGAACAGTATCCCCACCCCCTGACATCGTCAATCCCCTCACGAAAAGACCTCTGCCCACCACGAAGTCGTGGCGGGCAGAGGCGCAGATCGTTAGGCAGGGGTGGCTCGAGTCCCCTACTGGGATGGCTCGGCTTCCGGCCCTCGCACGTACTTCATGATCCCGTAAACCGCGGCCGCGATCGGAACACCGATGAGGGCGCCGATGATGCCGAAGTAGGCAGCGGCGACAGCCGTCACGAGCACGATCGCGACCGGATGCAGGCTGACCGAGTGGCCGAGGATCAACGGCTGCAGCACATTGCCCTCGATCTGGCCGATGACGAAGATCAGCACGATCACGAGAGCGCCCGCAAGCGGACCGTTGCTGATGAAGGCCACCGCGGCCGCGAGCAACATGGCGAGCGGTGCGCCGATGTAGGGAATGAAGGCACCGAAGAAGACGACCACGCCCAGCGGCACTGCGAGCGGCACGCCCATGATGAGCAGCAGGATCGTCACGAGAATCGCGTTGCTCAATGCCACGAGAAGGATGCCGCGCGAGTACTGCGAGAACGCATTCCAGCCGATGCGGATCGACTGCGAGCCCACCTCGCGATTGCGCGCCGGGATCCAGCGGGTGATCCAGGCGAACATCTCGGCCGGCTGAATAAGGATGAAGATCAGGACGAAGAATCCCGCGGCTGCCGCCGTGGCAAGACCGACGACGCTACCCAGCCCCGAAAGAACGCCGAGGGCGATGTTGCCGCCACTCTCGCGAATGAAGCTCTGAATCGATGAGTAGACCGACGAGAGATCGGCATCGCTGAGTCCGAGCGGACCATTGCGCAACCAGTCATCGAGTTCGCCGATGCCCTGCGAGATCGTCTCGCCAATACCCGAGAACTGCTGAATGGCCGAAAGCCCGATAAAGAAAATCACGACGAGCAGGGCGATCGTGAATACTGCGAGTGCAATTACGCCCGCGACCCATCGCGGCATGCGACGCGCGAGTCGATTCGTCAGCGGCAGCAACCAGGCTCCGACAAGAAGTGCGAAGAACAGGGCAAGTAGCAAGGTCTGCAGCGGGGCAATGAACCAGACAAGACCGCCGATCACGATCGCAATGGCGATCACTCGCCAGGCGTAACCGCCCAGACGGCGCATTTGGGGTGACACACCATCAGGCGTGGGAAAGGGCTCCGGTGGGGTCGGTCGAACTGGTTGCGTATCGTCGTCGTCCTTCGCCACCGAATCTCCTCACCTCGAGCGATACGGCAACGCTAATGCACGCTCGCGAGTTACCGGCTGCGGCGACCGCGACTGCTCGAACCGGAGCGCGATGCGCCCGAGCCGGAGCCTGCGGGGCGACCCGTGCCGGAACCTGAGGCACGACGTCGACGATGCGGAGCCGCGGGCTTGGCCGTGACAGGCGCCTCGGGGGCGGGCTTCACGTACTCGGCGCGCTCGCCGCGCATGGCAAGAAGCTCAGGGGCGTCGGGGCGAACCTTCGTGAAGGTCGGCTTGATGCCGGCCTGCTTCGCGAGGGTGCGCACCTCCCCCAATTGATCGGGAGTCGCGACAGTGACGACGGTGCCGGCCGCACCAGCTCGGGCAGTGCGCCCTGAACGGTGCGTGTAGGCCTTGTGCTCGGCGGGCGGATCAACATGCACGACGAGCTCGACGTCATCGACGTGAATGCCGCGAGCTGCGATGTCGGTCGCAACCAGCACGCTCGTGGTGCCGTCCTTGAATGCCGCAAGATTTCGATCGCGCGCCGACTGCGAGAGGTTGCCGTGCAGATCGACGGCGGGAATACCGGCGGCGGTGAGCTGCTTGGCAAGCTTCTTCGCCTGGTGCTTTGTGCGCATGAACAGCACCGAACGGCCCGTTCCTGCGGCGAGCTCGATGACCACTGCCGACTTATCAGCGGCAGCGACGGTGAAGACGTGATGCTCCATGTCGGGTGCCGGCGCATCGACGGGATCGACAGCATGAGTAATGGGGTTGTCGAGGTAGCGCTTGACGAGCACATCGACACCGCGATCAAGGGTGGCGGAGAACAGCAGGCGCTGACCCTCGTTCGGCGTGCGGTCCATCAAGCGCTTCACGCCGGGCAGGAATCCGAGGTCGGCCATGTGATCGGCCTCGTCAAGAACAGTCACCTCGACCATGTCGAG
>CALFIA010000284.1 GCA_937876275.1 uncultured Actinomycetes bacterium
GAACTGCCCGGGTGAGACCTGAATCGGAGTACGCACCCGGAGCCACCGTCGTGACGTCAATGCCGTGCTGCACGGCGCGCTCGAAGACCGTGGGCTCCGGCTGCACGGCTAGGGGCGTGACTCCGTCATTCCAATGAAGCGGCGTGAGGATCTCCTCGGCTTCTGGCAGCCAGAAACTCGCACCCACCATTCCGTGAGCTCCCGGAAGAAGCCCGGTACCCACAGTGCCCAGGCCCGCAGGCGTGGTCAAGGGAAAGACTGTCGAGATCTCGCTCGACGTGTGCTGATCCGAGGTGAGGAAGGGCGCTAGATGCTCATGCGCCTGAAGCGCATTCCAGCCCAGGCCATCGATGAGAATGATGACCGCGTGCTGCGCATCGCCAAGGCCGAGAGTGTCGGTGAAACCGGGAACCCCGAGACTCGCAGCCGCCGACGCGGGAACGTCAGCCAGACCACGCACTAGCGCAGTCGCGCCGCGGTGGCGTGCGACAACGTGGCGGCAAACGCAAGCGCCTGTGCGACGACTTCGGCGCCGTCTGCGACCTCGGAGACACGCAACGAGAGGTCATCGTTACTCGATGTGCCCGTGTAGCCGTGATCTGCCTCGCACGAGGGATCGCCGCAGGTCGCAGGCTCGAGATCAATGCGGCTCACCGCACCCCACCCAATGGTGAGAACGACCTCGGCCGCAGCGCCGCCCGGCTGATGGCGGGCAGGCTCGCCCACCACGCGCGTGACGACCACGGAATCGACTCGCTCGATACGGACGGCCTCAGTGGAGGCGGTTGCGGTGGCAGTCGGGTGGGTCTCGTCGGCTGGGTGCTCATCGGTGTGGCCGACGATCAACCGGGTGGGGGTCAAGGCCAGCACTGTCACGTGACGACGAAGCTCATCGTGTTCGAAGGTGGCCTCATGGTGCACGACGTAGGCGGTGAGATCTTCGCCCGCGAGGGCCGTGCTCAGGGCGTCAGAGACCAGGTCGGGGTAGTAGCCGCTGCGCTGAATATCTGAGCGCAATTGCTCGTCGAGGGTTGCCTGACTCATGGGTCCATCATG
>CALFIA010000285.1 GCA_937876275.1 uncultured Actinomycetes bacterium
CGCTGCGGTGAGGCGCTGCTTTTGCTCATCGGTGAGCGGTGCGGCAACGCGAACCTCGGCAATCAGCTTCTGGCGCTGAGTTGCCGCGAGCTCGCAGAGCACATCAACGACCGAGTCGATGCGACGGCCGTGAAGGTGACCGACCGCGTACTCGAGTACCTGGGTGGTGGTCGCCGTCGTGCGCGAACCGATGAGGTCGCGAACGATGCGTGCCTTCACTGCGGCCGGCTGTGACGGGTCTGTCAGGGCCATCTGCAGTTCGGATGATGCATCGAGAGCGCGGCCGAAGAGGAAGAGCTCCTCCTCCGCAGCGTCCAAGGTGCCATCTGCTGCTGCGCCTGCGAAGGCGGCCTGGAAGGCGAGCTGCTCGATCGACAGGAGGAGATCCTGATCGTTCGACCAACGTTCCGACACGACATCAGCGAGGACGTCGACCGCGAGCTCTCCGACTCGGCCACCGAGGATCTGGCGAACCAGGTCCTGACGGCCGGCGGCCGGCTGGCCCGAGTCAGCCAGCGCATTGCGCAGCTGCTTCTGGGAATCCAGCAGGCCGGACACGGACAGCAGATCAGCCGCAAGCCCGGCCGCACCCGAACTCCCGAGACGGGAATCGAGGGCCTCCGACTGGCGTGCGAGGGATCCGCGGCTGGCTCCGAGCATCAGCGTGCCGCCTGCTGCTCGAGGTCGCTGATGAAGGCGTCGACGGTCGCACGTACACGTGCGTCGTCTTCGAGGGACTGGCCCACGACCTTGCCGGCAAGACCCACGGCGAGCTCGCCCACCTGGCGGGTCAGCGCCGAGGTGGCCTGGTTGCGCTCGGCCGCGATCTGAGCCTCTGCTGCTGCGGTAACCGCCGCCGCCGCCGCACGAGCCTCATTGCGAGCCTCCTCGACGATGGCAGTGCGATCGGCCTGAGCCTGGGTGCGAATTGCCGCCGCCTCCTCGCGAGCCGAGGCGAGTGCTGCCTTGTACTCCTCGAGAATGCGCTGCGCCTCGGCCTGGCTCTCATCAGCCTTAGCAAGGCCTCCCTCGATGAGCTCGGTGCGCTCGGCGAGGGTCTTCTTGATCGCCGGGAGTGCGAGCTTGCCCAGCACTCCGAACACGATCAAGAAGGCGATGATGCCGATGATCAGCTCATCGATCGGTACCGCGAGTACCGAAGGCATCTCTTCAGCCCCGGCGCCTTCGGCACCGGGTACGGCGGAGATGACCGCTGCAAAAACGTTAATCACGACGTTAGCCCTTCAGAGTCCAACGAGTGGAGGTACGAATTCGGAATTACTTGCCGAAGACGAAGGGAACGACGAAGCCGATGAGGGCAAGTGCCTCAGCAAGGGCGAAGCCGAGGAGCATGTTCTGGCGAATGACGCCGTAGGCCTCGGGCTGGCGGGCGATTGCCTGCACACCCTGGCCGAAGATGATGCCGATACCGATGCCGGGACCAATGGCTGCCAGGCCGTAGCCGACGGAGCCGATCGAGCCGGTGAGCTCTGCGAGGAGCGTCATGTCGTTTCCTTTACTTTTCGGGCCGACGGCCAGTTCCGTCGGTCTGAGGCTTCAAACCAGATATTCAATTGTGCGGAGCTCTTAGTGCTCCGCGTGCAGCGCACCGCTGATGTACACAGCGGCGAGCAGGGTGAAGATGTACGCCTGAAGTGCCTGGATCAGCACCTCAAATCCGGTGAGGGCAACGGCCACCGCGAACGATGCGACCGAGCCCAGGATGCCGACCACGCTTGCGCTGATCAGGTAGAACGCCGCAACCGAGAACGATGCGATCAGGAGATGGCCCGCGAACATATTCGCGAACAGACGCACGGAGTGCGTGAAGGGTCGCACGAGGATGTTCGAGATGAGCTCGATCGGGGCGAGCAGCACGTACATCGCCTTCGGCACGCCCGGGGGGAACATCATGTTCTTGAAGAACGGGATGAAGCCCTGCTTGTAGATACCCAGGGGTACCCAGGTGACGTACACGATGACCGCGAAGGCGACCGGGATGGCGAAGATTGAGGTGACCGGGATCTGTGCGAAGGGCACGATCGACCAGAAGTTCAGCAGCCAGACCAGGAAGAAGAAGGAGAACAGGAACGGGACGAACTTGTCGCCGTCCTTGCCCATTGCCTCGCGCGCGATGCCGTCACGGATGAACAGGTAGCCGAGCTCGCCCACGTTCTGCGAACCGCGAGGTACGAGCTTCGGGCGTCGGAAGGCGTAAAGGAAGAAGCCGAGAATGAGAACGACCGCCAGGAACAGCAGGATCGTGGTCTTGGAGATGCTGAAGGTGACACCGAGGATTGTCGGAGCCCAGACGGCGTCGAACTGGAAGATCTCGGCACCGGGCGCGGGGAAACCACAGCCCGACATCAGATGGCACGAGAGCCCGCCGGAGGCGAGTACTACATCAGCCGACACGCAGATCCTCCATGAACTGCCACGGTGCGTGACCTACTGATCACGCGCCCCTGAATTACTACCGGTATTGCTGTCGAACGCGCTCTCGGCGAATCTCATCCGCGTCGAGCGTGGCGTCGTCCTTACGAAGTTGCTTGAAGATCAGGAAGTACGAGAGCCCCAGGCCGAAAAGTGCCCCGATGGCCATCAGCACTGCCTGGTGCCCGACCCACAGGGAAACCAGCCAGCCGATCGCGGTGTAGAGGATCAAACCTGCGATCAAACGACTGGAGATTGTCCATGCTGAGTCGGCCATTCTTCGAGATTCCTCGGAAGAAGTAGACCGCTGTGGTGCGACCGAACCGTACCACCATGACCGCCGTGCAGGTGGTGTGGGGGCGCTCACTTTCCGGCCCCGGGATCGACGTAGAGAACCTTGGTGCGAGCGAAGATCCAGACCTCCGCGGCCGTCCAGACCAGGGTGCACAGCACCACTGTGATCGCAAAGACCTTGGTGTCAAAAAGCGTTGTATCGGCAAACAAAATGATGAGTACGAACAGGATTCCGATCTTGGCCAGGTAGATGACCAGGGCCACCGACATGGCCAATTCGGGGTTCGTGCGCAAGACCTTGCCCAAGGTGAGCTGGCCTGCGGAGAAGAAGACCACGACGACGACTGTGGCGAAGATCGCACCGATGATGCCCGCCGAACCGGAGATGATCCCCGCGATGACGGTGATGATCGCGCCCGCGAGGACAGTGAGGACCCCGGCCCGCTTGAGGACAAGGGCGTCAATGGTGGCGGGAGGAGTGCTGGACACGCCGCGACGCTATCGCATGGCCGAGGAAGCGAGCGAACTGTCAGCAGAGCGCCCCGGACGTCGGACAGCCCACAGGAGCAGGGCCAGGCCAAGGGCGAAGCCGCCGATGGCATACGGCACGGGGAAGAAGGCCAAGGCAACTGCGGTGAATGCGATGAGGGCTGTCCAGGCGTACAGAAGGATCACGGCCCGGCGCTGGGAATGCCCCATCTCCAACAGTCGGTGGTGCAGGTGCAGCTTGTCGGGGGCGAAGGGGCTGCGGCCAGCCCGAGTGCGACGCACCACGGCCAGGAGCAGGTCGACGAGCGGCACCGCCATGACCGCGACCGGCAGAAGGATCGGGAGAAGCGCCGGAAGCAAGGTGGCTCGACCGACCGCATTCGGATCGACCTGGCCTGACAAGGTGATGGTGGCTGCCGCCAGCAAGAGCCCCAGCATCATCGAGCCGGTATCCCCCATGAAGATCTTGGCCGGGAAGGTATTGCTGGGCAGGAAGCCGAGGCACATGCCCACCAGCAACGCACTGACCAAGGTCGCCAAGGTGGCCCGCTCAACACCGAGATTGACCGAGAGAAGGTATGAGTAGGCAAAGAAGGCCCCTGCCGCGACGGCCACGATGCCCGCGGCGAGTCCGTCGAGGCCGTCGACGAAATTGATCGCGTTGATGCTGACCAGGACGATCAGGACTGTCACGAGCACGCTGGTCAGCGGATCGAGCACGAAAGTGCCGCCGATCGGCAGCCAGACGACGGCAATGCCCTGAAAGGCCATCAGGCCGGCCGCGAGCACCTGACCGGCCAGTTTCACGGGAGCATCAAGGCCCCATTTGTCATCGACGACGCCCAGGACCGCGATGACTGCAACGCCGGAGAGCAGCGCCCATTGCTGATTTCCGCCGGCAAACACCGACTTCATCATCGGCAGCTTGCTGGCAAGGAGCAGCCCGGCCAGCAGGCCGAGCAGCATCGCCAGACCGCCGAGGCGCGGCGTGGGCTCGGCGTGCACATCGCGATCGCGTACCTCCGCCATGAAACCCCAGCGGATCGCGAGTGCGCGAACAAGCGGGGTCGTCAAGTACGTGACCGCCGCAGCGGCCAGTAGGCAGAGGACGTATTCGCGCAAGCGTCAGCTCGCTAGTTCACAGGCGCCGGGTACGCGGGATGCGTGGCACACAGGGCCGCGACCTCCGCGGCAATGCCTGCAGCCGCACTTCCGTCGGAATCACGGACGGCACGGCCAATCAGCGAGGCAATAACGGCCATGTCGGGCTCGGTCATGCCCTGAGTCGTGGTCGCAGGCGTGCCGACGCGAATTCCCGAGGCCACCATCGGCGGCTGCGGGTCGTACGGGATCGCATTCTTGTTCAGCGTGATGCGAGCAGCATCGCAACGATGCTCGGCCTCGGTGCCATTGACGCCCAGGGCCTGCAGATCGATCAAGGCAAGGTGAGTGTCGGTGCCGCCACTGACAGCGCGCATGCCCTCAGCCTCGAGACCCTTCGCGAGAGCCTGCGCATTGGCGATGACCTGCTTGGCATACTGCTGGTACTCGGGAGTCGCCGCCTCCTTCAGCGCGACAGCCTTGGCAGCCACTGCATGCATGAGCGGGCCACCTTGCATCATCGGGAACACTGCCTTGTCGATCTTTGCGGCGTGCTCCTCCTTGCAGAGAATCATTCCGCCGCGTGGACCACGCAGCACCTTGTGCGTGGTGAAGCTGACGACGTCGGCGTAGGGCACCGGGCTGGGAATGGCCTTTCCGGCGACGAGACCGATGAAGTGCGCCGCATCGACCATCAAGATGGCGCCTACTTCGTCAGCAATCGAACGGAAGGCAGCGAAGTCGATCAGGCGCGGGTAGGCGGTGGCGCCGCAGATGATCATCTTCGGCTTGTGCTCGAGGGCAAGTGCGCGCACTTCGTCGTAGTCGATCAACTCTGTGTCCTGGCGAACGCCGTAGGACACGATGTTGAACCACTTGCCGGAGAAGTTGACCTTCGAGCCGTGAGTGAGGTGACCACCATGCGGAAGGCTCATCGCCATGACGGTGTCGCCGGGCATCGTGAAGGCGCCGTAGACCGCGATATTGGCACTGGCACCGGAGTGGGGCTGGAGATTCGCGTGCTCGGCACCGAAGAGGGCCTTCGCGCGCTCGATGCCGATGTTCTCGGCAATGTCAACGTCAGAGCAGCCACCGTAGTAGCGCTTGCCCGGGTATCCCTCGGCGTACTTATTCGACAGTGTCGACCCGAGTGCGGCCAGAACTGCGGGCGAGGTGAAGTTCTCGCTCGCGATGAGCTGCAGGCCACTGCGCAGTCGATCGAGCTCGGAGAGAATCACTGACGCGATCTCGGGATCCTCGGCGGTCAGTGCGTCGAAGTCAGGGCCCCAGAACGGTGTCGCAGTCATCTCTCTCCTTGTCAGCGCGGAACGCGGCATCTCAGTGCAGAACACACTCTACGCAGGGGTAGTGATACTCGGCACGACCGAGCGGAGCTGCTCGAGTGTGATTGCGCCCTCACGGAGCATGACCGGAACCTCACCTGTCGCATCCACCACAGTGCTCGACTGCGTAAGGCTCGGATCACTTCCGAGTGCACCCGCATCGAGGCACACGGCAACGGACTCCCCCAACGCCGCCAGCGCGTCATCGGCACTCAAGGCCGAGGCGCCTCCGGCCGAATTCGCGCCAGTGACGATCAGCGGACCGGTGGCGCGCAGGATTTCCAGAGTCAACGGATGCAGAGGGATTCGCACGGCCAAAGGCGCGCCTGCCGGATGCTCCCAGGCGAGGCTGGGCTGCGCGTTGACCAGCACGGTCAGGGCACCCGGCCAGAATCCGTGCATGAGCTCCATGGCCGCGATGGAAGGGTTGAAGGCGATACCGGGGATCGTGGTGACACTTGCGATCATGATGGGCAGTGGAGTAGATGAGCTTTGGCCCTTAGCCTGGCGCACGGCCCTCGCTCCGCGAACCGAAAAACCGTCAGTAGCGACGGCATAGACACTCTCGGTCGGAAGTACGACGAGGTCACCGCGCTTGATGGCAGCCACCGCAGCTGCGATGCCGCGCCCGCGTTCGGCACCATCTGTGCAGTCGAACCGCATCGTCATGATGCGCCGGTACGCCGACAGATCGTGAAGCGCGGAAGCCGATTGAAGTCGATGCGGTCCACGACGTCTGTCCAGACCGGCGCTCCGGCATCAGTATGCGAGTGAGCAGCCACGACGTGATCGGCTGTCATTGCACGTGCGACTCCCGGCACTCCGGACATTCCGGCATCGGGGCCTTGCACGTCGGCATGCTCGACGACGAGCAATCCCCCCGGCTTGAGCAAGATCGCGGCGGTGCGCAGCACACCGCGCACGACATCAAGGCCATCGTCACCGCCGTAGAGCGCCATGCGCGGCTCGTGATCGCGCACCTCCGGCTCTCGCGGAATCATTCCGTCAGGAATGTAGGGCGGATTGGTGACGACCACGCTGACCTGACCGGCAAAGCGAGCTAGCGGACCATCGGGTTCGGCGGCCGTCGTCGCGTCGTGATGGAAGACCTCGACGCGCGAGCCGAGCGAGGTGAGCTGTGCGTCGTACGTTGCAACGTTGCGCCTGGTCCAGCCGATTGCATCATCAGAGAGCTCTACCGCGTAGACGCGTGAGTGATCGACCTCAGTGCCAAGTGCGATCGCGATGGCACCGCTGCCCGAGCAGAGATCAACGGCAATACGCGACGGAACCGGCTGCTCGGCGAGTTCTCGGATAGCTGCTTCAGCGACTAACTCGGTTTCCGGGCGAGGGATGAAAACTCCCGGCCCCACTTCTACGTCGAGATGGCGAAAGCCCGTACTTCCCACAAGATGCTGCAACGGCACTCGAGTGAGGCGCTTGGTGAGCATCTGTTCGACGGCCACTCGCTGCTCGGGGCTGACGGGATCCTGCAGGATCATGCGACCGCGAGTGGTACCGAGCGCGTGAGCGATGATCTCGGCAGCATCGACATTCGGCGAAGGGACTCCGACGTTGGCGAGCCTGCGCTCTGCATCGACAAGTAGGTCGCGAACGGTCTCGCGACTACCCGTCGTGTAATCGGATTCGAAGGTCATCAGCCTGCTGCCAGGCGGGCGGCGGTGTCAGCCTCGGTGCAGGCATCGATGACAGCATCGAGATCACCATCGAGAATCTGATCGAGGTTGTGCGACTTGAATCCGACGCGATGGTCGTTCAGACGGTTCTCGGGATAGTTGTAGGTGCGGATCCGCTCACTGCGGTCAACCGTACGAACCTGCGAACGACGAGCATCGGAGGCCTCTGCAGCTGCCTGCTCTTCAGCGACTGCGAGAAGGCGCGCACGCAGGATGCGCATCGCCTGCTCCTTGTTCTGGAGCTGGCTCTTCTCGTTCTGGCAGGAGACCACGACACCGGTCGGGATATGGGTGATGCGCACCGCCGAGTCAGTGGTGTTGACGCTCTGGCCGCCCGGACCTGACGAGCGGTAGACGTCGATGCGGAGGTCGTTCGCGTCGATAGTAACTTCGACATCTTCCGCTTCGGGAAGAACGAGCACACCGGCCGCCGAGGTATGAATACGACCCTGGGACTCAGTGGCAGGCACCCGCTGCACGCGATGCACTCCGCCTTCGAACTTCAGTCGCGCGAAGGGCGCTTGCCCGGGCTCGGGAACACCCTTGGCCTTCACCGCAACAGCGACATCCTTATAGCCACCGAGATCGGACTCCACCGCCTCGAGAATCTGGGTCGACCACCCGTGACGCTCAGCATAGCGAAGGTACATGCGCAGCAGATCGGAAGCGAACAAGGCCGACTCCTCACCACCTTCACCCGACTTGATCTCGACGATGACATCTTTGTCATCCATCGGATCGCGGGGCAGGAGCAGCTTGGTGAGCTTCTCAGCCGAGGCCTTCTCGCGCTCCACGAGTTCGGGCAGCTCAGCGGCAAATGATTCGTCTTCCTCGGCGAGCTCTCGCGCGGCAGTGACGTCATCGGACAGCGCCAGCCACTCTCGGTACGCCGCGACCACGGCACGCAATTCGGCGTAACGCTTTCCGTACTTGCGAGCGGCCGCCTGATCGCCATGGACAGCAGGATCGGCGAGCTTGGCCTCGAGATCGGAGTACTCCGTGACTAGGTCATTGCAGGACTCGAACACGGTGACACCCTCTCTCCTAGACCGGACACTCGCCCACGGCGGACAAGAAAAACCCGGGCGCCGGTCGGGGGTCGACCGCGCGACGGGGGAGACACGCGGCCGACCCCGGGCCGGCGCCCGGGGAAGTAACTACTTGGAGGTCGACTTGCCGTAACGACCTTCGAACTTCGCAACACGGCCGCCCGTGTCGAGGATCTTCTGCTTGCCCGTGTAGAACGGGTGGCACTGCGAGCAGACATCGGCGTGAATCGAGCCGTTCTTCGCGGTGCTGCGGGTCACGAAGGTGCTGCCACAGGAGCAGGTCACGGTCGTCTCACCGTACGCGGGATGGATATCTGCCTTCATCGCTTCTCCTTGTCGACCCGCGGGTCGGCCTGGTGCCGTGAACCGCGAGAGCCCAAGTATGGCACCGCGCATGGAAATCGGGAAAATCGGGCTTTCCCACGAGGCGAGGGGGCCGATATCCGGCTCCCCCACCTCACAGGCGTGGGCTACTCCTCGTCGGAGGAGCCGGTCGCAGCCGGAGTGGTCTTTTGGACCTCGAGCAGGAACTCGTAGTTGCTTTGAGTTTGGCGCAGCTTGGAGAGCAGGAGCTCGATCGACTGCTGCTGGTCGAGGGCATGCAGCACTCGGCGCAGCTTCCAGACGATCTTGAGCTCGTCATTGGACATGAGGAGCTCTTCCTTACGGGTGCCCGAGGCATCGACGTCAACAGCCGGGAAGACGCGCTTATCGGCCAGGCGACGATCGAGCTTGAGCTCCATATTTCCAGTGCCCTTGAATTCCTCGAAGATGACCTCGTCCATGCGCGAGCCGGTCTCGACCAGCGCGGTGGCAAGAATGGTCAGCGAGCCGCCGTTCTCGATATTGCGCGCAGCACCGAAGAAGCGCTTCGGCGGGTAGAGCGCCGTGGAATCGACACCACCGGACAGGATTCGACCCGAGGCAGGTGCCGCGAGGTTGTAGGCACGACCGAGGCGTGTCATGGAGTCGAGCAGAACCACGACGTCGTGGCCGAGCTCGACCAGACGCTTGGCTCGTTCGATCGACAGTTCGGCGATGATCGTGT
>CALFIA010000286.1 GCA_937876275.1 uncultured Actinomycetes bacterium
GGCGTGAAGGTCGGCCCGAGTGCTGACCCTGCTGACATCGTGCAGATGTGCGAGCTCCTCAACCCCGATCGCGTGCCGGGTCGACTCACCCTGATCACGCGCATGGGCGCGGGCAAGGTGCGCGAGGCACTGCCAGCGATCGTCGCTGCTGTGCGCGACTCAGGCATTCCTGTCGTCTGGGTCTGCGATCCCATGCATGGCAACACTCGCGAGGCGTCCTCGGGTCATAAGACCCGCCTCTTCGACGATGTTGTCGACGAGGTCAAGGGCTTCTTCGAAGTGCATCACGCTGCGGGCACCATTCCCGGCGGGATTCACATCGAGCTCACCGGTGACGATGTGACTGAGTGCGTCGGAGGCACCGGCGGCGTACTCGAGAGTGATCTGGGCGATCGTTACGAGACTGCCTGCGATCCGCGCCTGAACCGCGAGCAGAGCCTCGAGCTTTCCTTCCTTGTCGCAGACATGCTGCTCGACAAGTAGCCATGAGCCAGGTCGCGCGGTATCGCATTCCGTCCGGTGTCATGGAAGTCGTCGTAGACGATGGCGCGATCATCTCGGCACGCAAGAGCGATGGGCGGGCAGGCGGAAGTCGAATGCCTTGGCTGGCTGACATCATGCAGCGCTACAACGACGGCGACATTGCGTCACTCGACGAGGCGCCGATCACTCAGGTCGGCCCCGACTTTCGAATGCGCGCCTGGCAGGCCATGCGCACTATTCCTGCCGGTGAGGTGCTGACCTACGGTGATCTTGCCTCGCGTGCAGGCAACCCAGGTGCTGCGCGAGCGGCAGGCACTGCCTGCGCTCTCAACACAGTGATGCTCTTCGTGCCGTGCCACCGCATCGTGGCGAGCAATGGCATCGGCGGTTATGCCTACGGCCTGGAATTCAAGCGAGCACTGCTTCGGCACGAGGGTTTCGTCACCGTTTAGCCCGAGTAAGGCAGCGATGGAACTGCTGTTCCCGTTTAGGGGTTTCCCTAGATTCGATCGGCTCCACGAATGAATCGAGCTCAGCGGGGTTTGTTCCTCGCCAAGATCCCCTAACGTCGCGTATGAGCGGTAGACCTTGTGAATCGGGGTTGCACCTCGCTGGTCATCCAACCCAGGAATTTTCCTTGACGACGATTGGTGGCGCACATGCGAAGCTGGTCGCGAGGTGCAATTAACGCAATGATGACGCTCCTGCTTCTGTGCACCACTGCTCTCTACGCACACTCGGCTTCCGCGGATTCGGTCCAGTACCAGTCGTATCAGCGGGCCAGTGCATCTGAGTCGTGCCCGGCCCAGCCAGGCGAGACACCCTGGCAGGCATCGTGGGGGAGTGATGCAAGCTGGCACCCCTCTTGGGAGCAGTGGGCAAACGCCGGCGCTGGCGGCTGGACATGCACGCGTGCGATCACGTGGGCCAAGAGTTCGAATGCTGCGACTAGCCGTACCTACGCCGTGGGGGACATCGGTCCTGGTGGCGGACTGGTATTCTTCATCGATAGTGGCGTGCGCTACGAGATGGCTCCCAGGACATGGGGTGCCGGTGAGAACGGCCTGACATGGTGCGACGGCCCGCTCTCCTCTCTCATCACCACTCAATCAGCCATCGGAACAGGTGCAGCAAACACGGCCGCCATGGCTGCGGATGGA
>CALFIA010000287.1 GCA_937876275.1 uncultured Actinomycetes bacterium
GGGGCTGAGTCTTGCCGCCTGCAATCGTTGCGTGTGGGGTGGAGTGCTCGTGGCGGGAGCTGCGTGCATCAAGCCGATCGCCCTGCTCGCGCTGCCCTTCGTCGGCTTGCTCTGGGCCGGCGTGAACTCCAGCTGGTGGGCACGGATCAAGGCCTGGTTGATCACCGCACTCGTCGCAGCGATCACGATCGCGTGCGTGTATCTCGTCGCCGATACCGGTTACGGAGTGATCAGCGCTGCCTTCAGCACACCCTCCGGCGTTCTCACCTGGCTCTCGCCGTCCACGGCGATCGGACAGATCATCGGCTACGCCACCACGTGGCTTGGCCTCACGGCAGATGGCATGAGCGCCGTCGCGATCGTGCGCGCGATCGCGAGCCTGGCGGCTTTGGTGATCGTGGCCGGGCTGATCCTTCGACCCGGCACGAGAAATCCCGTGCGCGGAGCCGCACTCGCCCTCGGCACCGTCGTCGTTCTCGGCCCGGTGATCCAGCCCTGGTACCTGCTGTGGTTCCTCCCCCTCTTCGCTGCCGCCGGACTCTCAAGTCGCGAGACACAGATCGCCGTACTCGCCACGGCCGCCTTCACAGTGCACGGAATGGTAGAGAGCAGTGCGACATCCGATAACTTCCTTGACGTGACCGATGGCATTACCTTCCTGCTCGCCGTGGCGATCACCGCGGTGATCTTGCTCGCGAGCCCGCGCGAGCGCCGACTCGTACTGGGTGGTGATCCCGCATGAGCGCACGTGATCTCGACGCGGCCGGCATCACAGGCACGCAGATGCGCGAGTCCTACGAACTGTGTCGCGAGCTGAACAAGAAGTACGGACGCACCTACTACCTGGCCACGCTCTTGCTGCCTCCAGGCAAGCGCCCCTACGTGCACGCGCTCTACGGCTTCGCGCGCTATGCCGATGAAATCGTCGATGACCTGAACTCGACACTTACCGACGAGGAGAAGGCCGAGTGGCTGCGTGGCTGGGGCGAGGGCTTCTTGGCCGACGTCGCCCGCGGCCATTCCGATGATCCGGTCTGTCGCGCAGTGGTCGACACCGTTCTGCGCTGGAATATTCCACTCGAGTACTTCACGGCTTTCCTGCACTCGATGACCATGGATCTCACCGTGACCGAGTATCGCTCCTTCGATGATCTGTACGAGTACGTGTACGGGTCTGCTGCGGTCATCGGCCTGCAGATGGTGCCGATCCTCGAACCCGAGGCGCCTGAGGCCTTCGATCGTGCACGCGATCTTGGCATCGCATTCCAACTAGCCAACTTCATCCGCGACGTCAATGAGGATCTCGATCGCGGACGCGTCTACCTGCCACTCGATGACCTCGCTGAATTCGGCGTGACTCGTGCAGATCTCGAGAAGCGGGTTGCCACACCGGAAATCAAGGCCGCGCTCGCCGCTCAGATCGCGCGGGTGAAAGAGCTGGAAGAGCGGTCACGCTCAGGCATTGCGCTCCTGCATCCGTCATCTCGCGACTGCATCGAGGCTGCACGCATTCTGTAC
>CALFIA010000288.1 GCA_937876275.1 uncultured Actinomycetes bacterium
CGATGATCCCGGCCTTGCAGTTCGACTACTGGCAGTGGTTCTCCCTGGCTCTCGCGACTCCGGTTGTCACATGGGGTGCCTGGCCATTCCATCGTGCGGCCTGGATGAACATCCGTCACGGCGCGGTCACCATGGACACCTTGGTTTCCCTGGGAGTGCTCGCCGCGTATCTATGGTCGCTCTATGCGCTGTTCTTCGGCGGCGCGGGGATGATCGGCATGACGATGGAGTTCGCCTGGCTGCCATCGCAATCGGGTCAGGTCGAGATCTACCTTGAAGTCGCTTCCGCCGTCACCGTGTTCATTCTCTTCGGGCGTTACCTGGAAGTACGAGCGAAGGCTCGCTCCGGCGCTGCGCTCAAGGCCCTGCTCACCCTCGGCGCAAAAGAGGTCGCCGTTCTCCGTGATGGTGCCGAAATCCGAATTCCCGTGAATGACCTTCTCGTCGGCGATGACTTCGTCGTGCGCCCGGGGGAAAAGATCGCCACCGATGGCGTCGTCGTCGAAGGCGAGTCTGCGGTCGACAATTCACTTCTTACGGGTGAACCCGTTCCCGAGGATGTCGGGCCGGGCGACGTGGTGATCGGCGCCACGATCAACGCGGGCGGCCGACTTATCGTGCGCGCCACCCAGGTCGGCGCCGACACGCAGCTTGCGCGCATCGCCCGCATGGTCGAACAGGCTCAGACTGGCAAAGCGCCGGTTCAACGCCTGGCCGATCGCGTGGCCACGATTTTCGTCCCAATCGTCATCGGACTCTCGATACTCACCCTGGGCGGCTGGCTGCTTACGGGGCACAGCGCGACCGCGGCTTTCACGGCAGCTGTTGCCGTACTGATCATTGCCTGCCCGTGTGCGCTGGGATTGGCGACGCCTACTGCCCTGCTCGTCGGTACGGGTCGTGCTGCGCAACTCGGCATCGTCATCAAGGGTCCGCAGATCCTCGAGTCGACGCGAAGAATCGACACCTTCGTTCTCGACAAGACCGGAACTATCACGACCGGACGAATGTCCTTGATCGGTGTCATACCGCTCGGGATGCATTCGCACGACGAGGTACTGCGCCTCGCCGGTGCGCTCGAGGCAGCGTCCGAGCACCCCGTGGGCAGGGCGATCGCCGCGGGCGCGGGGGAGTCACTGCCGTCGGTCGACGGCTTTGCCTCAGTTCGGGGTCTCGGCGTCAGCGGAATCGTCGAAGGTCACTCGGTGGCAGCCGGTCGCCCGGGATGGCTGGCGGATCACTGGTTGGCGCATTTCGATGCGAAGTCATTGACGGCCATGCAGGTGTACGAGGATCTCGGCCGCACGGTGATCGGTATCGCCATTGACGGCGAACCTGCGGGTTTCGCGATCGTCTCCGACACGGTGAAGCCTGACAGTGCGCGCGCGATAGCCGGCCTGCGTGAACTCGGCCTGCGCCCCGTGCTGCTCACCGGCGACAACCCGCGGGCTGCTGCGGCTGTTGCTGCCGAAGTCGGGATTGAAGAGGTCATTGCCGAGGTTCTTCCGGAGGAGAAGGCACAGACCATTGCCGGTCTGCAGCGCGTGGGCGATGTCGTCGCCATGGCCGGTGATGGCGTGAATGACGCTGCTGCACTCGCGATGGCCGACCTCGGTCTGGCCATGGGCACCGGCACTGACGTGGCAATCGAGGCCGCCGACATCACGTTGGTGCGCGGTGACCTCATGGGAGCAGTCGACGCGATCCGACTTTCGCGCAAGACCCTGCGCATCATCAAGGGCAATCTCTTCTGGGCCTTCGCCTACAACATTGCGGCGATCCCGCTGGCCATGGCAGGACTTCTCAATCCGATGGTCGCTGGAGCAGCGATGGCCTTCTCCTCTGTATTCGTGGTGACGAACAGTCTTCGACTCCGCCGATTTCGCTCTGTCGTTCACGACTAATCCGCGGCTCGCGACGTACGGTTGAGGCATGCGTCTTCCCCTCGTGATCGCAGGCATGATCATCGCGACCTCAGCACTGGCTCCCGCAGTCTCTGCGGCCGAGTCGGCGCCGAGCTTAGATGCCATCACCCTGGGCGACTCAGTGCAGCTAGGTGCGAAGTGGGTTCTTCTCAAAGAAGGCGTTGACATCGTCGATGCCAAGGTGAGTCGTCAGGCCAGTACCGGGCCGGGATTACTGCGCAAGCGCGGCAAGAAGCTGCCGACCAATGTGGTGATTCACCTCGGCACGAATGGCAGCTATTCGCTCGAGGACTGCAAGGACATGGTGAAGATCGCCGGACCGAAACGGCGGGTGTTCATGCTCACGATCTCGGTGCCCCGCAGTTGGGAGAAGGTCAACAACGACACCATTCGCCGTTGTGCTCGAGCGTTCCCTGTCGGCCGCGTCACCATCATCGACTGGAAGGCCGCAACCAAGGCGCATCCGTCGTGGTTGTACTCCGATCACACCCACCTACCGCCTTCCGGTGCAAAGGGTTACGCGAGGTTGATCGAGCAGGCAATCACTGCGCCGAAGTGACCTAGTTCACGACTGAAACCCGTTGCTTGCCGACAATGTGCCGTGGGCCACATTCCCTCATGTGCACTTGATCACACGGAAGCGTTTGCACGAGATTTCTTGGCGACATGTGCCTTGTCGAGGAGCATGCTTAGGCGATCAGAGCTCGCCGACACGGTGGGCCGGAATCGCAACGGAGCGAGTCAATGATCCCTGGTCTGCAGAACGCACCCACCAAGAACGCCAAGCTGCTCGCGTGGGTCACCGAGATGGCCGAACTCGCCCAGCCGGAGCAGGTTGTCTGGTGCGATGGCTCGCAGGCAGAGTGGGATCGACTGACCCAGCAGATGGTCGATGCCGGCACGTTCATTCGCCTGAACCCGGAGATTCGCCCGAACTCCTTCCTCGCACGCTCGAGCCCCAGCGACGTCGCTCGAGTCGAGGACCGCACGTACATCTGCTCCGAGAAGGCAGAGGATGCCGGCCCCACCAACAACTGGGCTGATCCCGCCGAGATGCGCGGCACCTTGAAGGGTCTGTTTGCCGGCTCGATGCGCGGTCGCACGATGTACGTCGTTCCGTTCTCCATGGGTCCGCTTGGTTCGCGCATCTCGCAGCTTGGTGTCGAGATCACCGACTCGCCCTACGTCGTGGTCAACATGCGCATCATGACCCGCATGGGCCAGGCAGCACTCGATCTCATTGGAGAGAATGGTGACTTCGTTCCCGCCGCTCACACTGTCGGTTACCCGCTGATCGATGAGGCCGGCAATCGTCGCGACGATGTGTCGTGGCCGTGCAATGACACCAAGTACATCGTGCACTTCCCCGAGACCCGAGAGATCTGGTCGTACGGCTCCGGTTACGGCGGCAATGCCCTTCTGGGTAAGAAGTGCTTCGCACTGCGTATCGCCTCGGCCATGGCACGCGACGAAGGCTGGCTCGCCGAGCACATGCTCATCCTGAAGCTCACCTCGCCGACCAATGACGTCCGCTACATCACCGCCGCATTCCCGTCGGCATGTGGCAAGACCAACCTTGCGATGCTCGAGCCCACCGTGCCGGGCTGGAAGGTCGAGACTGTCGGCGACGACATCGCCTGGATGCGCTTCGGTGATGACGGTCGGCTTTACGCGATCAATCCCGAGGCCGGCTTCTTCGGCGTCGCACCGGGCACCGGCATGGAGACCAACGCCAACGCGGTGAAGACCTTGTTCGCGAACTGCATCTTCACCAACGTCGCGCTCACTGACGATGGCGATGTCTGGTGGGAAGGCCTTACCCCCGAGAAGCCCGCTCACCTGATCGACTGGAAGGGCAACGACTGGACTCCGGCCTCGGCTGACCCGTCGAGCCACCCCAATGCCCGTTTCACCGCACCTGCTGATCAGTGCCCGTCGATCGCTCCGAACTTCGAGGATCCCGCCGGTGTTCCGATCGATGCGATCCTCTTCGGCGGCCGTCGTGCCACCAACGTGCCGCTCGTCACCGAGTCGCTCGACTGGCAGCACGGCGTATTCATGGGCTCGTCTGTCTCGTCCGAGACCACGGCCGCGGCCGTGGGCGC
>CALFIA010000289.1 GCA_937876275.1 uncultured Actinomycetes bacterium
CCGCCGCTCTTGCCCGACAGATCGCCGTACAGATCGACGAGTTCGGTGGTGCTGGTCGTGATGCCATCAGTGGCCTGGCCGAGGTGCTGCCAGTTGTGAATCGCGGTGCCGATGCCCGGCACCTTGCCCAGCAGGGCCATCGCGGGGCCTGAGGCCGAGAAGCTGATGGCGCCGGCCGAGCCGGTGGCCGAGGCAACGTCACTCTTGGCCTCGGCGAAGCTGCCCGCCTTGATCTGGTCGACCGCGGAGCTCATCGAGCTGGCGAAGCCCTTCGCGCCGAAGCCGAGGGCGCCGAGGGAGGTGACGAGGCTGAGCTGGAGCCAGAGGACGAATCCGCCGCCCAGGAGCACGAGAACCAGGATCAACCACGCTTTCGGGGTGAGCCTGGACACCTGGTGAGTATACGTACCTTCCACGAGGAAACCCCTCGTGCGCGAGGGCCTGCGCCCTCACGATCAGGCATCGATTGCCCAGCGTTGCTCAGGTGGAGAGCCAGGGCCCTTCAGCGGGCAACGAGGAGGCTCTGCCTGGCCTCCGCGGGCGCTAGTAGGCGCCGTCGCCCATCAGCACGACCTTGACGGTCTTGGCGACGATGACGAGATCGAGGGCGGGCGACCAGTGCTCGACGTAGTCGAGATCCAGGCGCATGCGCTCCTCCCAGTCGACCTGCTTGCGGCCGGCGACCTGCCATAGGCCCGTCAGGCCCGGCTTGGTCAGGTGGCGGCGGTGATCGGCGTCGTCCATCAGCGGCACTTCGTCGAGCATCACCGGGCGCGGGCCCACCAGTGACATCGAGCCGCCGATCACGTTGACGACTTGCGGCATCTCGTCGATCGACCAGCGGCGCAGGAAGCGGCCGAAGCCGGTGATGCGCGGGTCGCGGCGGTAGCGCTCAGTGATGCCTTCGTCGGGAACGCCGATGACTTCGTCACGAATTTGATCAGCACCGACATGCATCGTGCGGAACTTCGCAACAGTGATCAGCTGACCACCGCGGCCGATGCGCTCTTGCTTGTAGAGCATCGGGCCCTTGCTAGATAGCTTGACGCCGATTGCGGCGACGAGCATGAACGGCGAGAAGAGAATAAAGAGAAGTACGCCGACGATGACATCGAGCATGCGCTTGATTGCGCGCTTCGGGCCGGTCAGATGCGGCTCGTCGAGATGCAGCAGTGGAAGATCGGCGGCCATACGCATCGTTACGCGCGGGCCGGCGACATCGCCCACGGTCGGGGCTACCAGAAGGTCAACGCGCGGGCCTTCGAGGCGCCAGGCGAGGCGCTGAATCACGGTGTGACCAAGTTGCGGAGAGCCAGCAACCGCAACGGTATCTGCGTCGGCCAGCGCGATGCGGGCCATGACCTCATCGAGCCACGCATCGAGGGCGTCGTCATCAACCTCGACCGATGGCTCCTGGATGTCATCAACGACAGTGAAACCGGCAACGGGGTCGCGATCGAGCATGTCGACCACATCAGACTTCTGCGGTTCGGCGCCGATCACGATCGTGCGATGCAAGTAGTGACCGTAACGACGCTCATGACGCAACCAGGCGCGCAGCGTCCAGCGCACGGCAAGCAGAAGAACAATGCCCGTAGCGAAGGTGATGACGACGAATCCGCGGGAGAGATCGACCTTGAAGACGAATACGGCAACAGCGATCGCGCCGAACACGACAGCGGTCGCGCCGACAACACGCTTGAACTCCTCCGAGCCAACGCCGAGGATTCGCGTGTCATACGCGCCGCGGAACACCAGCGTGACGATCCACGCGACGACCACAATGATCACAAATGAGACGTAAGTCGGGTTGTTGAGCTCGACTGAATACGGGATCGCCCAGCGAAGAACGAAGCCGACGATGCCGGCGATCAAGATCGCGAGGGAGTCGAAGATGAACGCGCGGGTCGCGTACACACGCAGCGGGTCACGGCGCAGATGCGGGCGATCGCGATGCGAGTGGGCCTCGGCCCAGCCGATGCGCGCGGGGGTGGAGACGCCGGCAGCCTCGTCGATCTCGGAGCGATCCTCGATCATGGCCACCTCCTTCTCACTCGCCCCGTGCTGTGTCTTCGGACGCAACCGCCGGGGGCGCACCTCGTAGAGGAAGTGTGTCACGGCAGGTGGTCAAAGGACCCCTGCGCACCGTCACATTTCGGGCACGAGTTACCTCAGCAAATTCGTGCAGCGGCAGGCGTCGCAGAGCCCCAGATGGCGTGCAGGGTGTTGTCACCGGTCACGAAAGTCGACTTACCCGCCGGGATGTAGACGATTCGAGTGCCGTTTATTGGACCGTCAAAGGCACTTGTCGCCTGACGGGCTAACTCCACCGGGAAGGAGGAGTCGGTGGCCCAGCCGAGAAGGGTGAATCCGGCGCGGGTCCATTCGGCGGCCGTGGGAGTTGCCACCCAGGTGCCGGTCGAAGCCGTTCTACTTGAATCCCCAGTTCCTGTGCCCGACCACGAGAGCCGGAAAGTCGGACCAGTCGCTAGGGCTCTGACTCGTGTGCTTCGGAACACGAGGGTGAGCGAACCATCAGCTCCGGGTGAGCCAGCCGCACCGACAGAGCCCACACCACCGTCGCCTCCGTCAGGGGAATACGTGACCGTGCCAAGTCGGCCGGATGCCGCTACTGAGCCGCCCGCGCCCGCCGGACCCACGGCATCGCCTCCACCTCCTCCACCGAACCCCGAGCCACCGACGCTGTAACTGCCCGTTCCGGCTCCGCCTGCGGCCCAGCTATCACCGATGGAACCGCAACGTCCGATGCCGCCGCTTCCGGTGCCGTCAGCACCGTTGCCCGCGTGCAGACCGCTGCCGTTGCCGCCAGCACCAGTGGCATTCGCCGCGCCAGCACCACCCGCGCCGGCGTTCACGGTCTGGCTCGTGCCACCGCCGCCACCACCACCGGCAATCACCATTGGCTCAATCTGCGCGCTCCGGGGGCCTGCCCAAATCGCGGAGTATCCGCCGCCAACGCCGGGAGACGCGGATCCGCCGCCCACTCCGTTGGCTCCACCGGCACCTGTCACGAGACTGAGGACGCTCACATCGCTGACATCGAGTGAAGCCGTCACTCGTGCACCGTTACCACCATTGCCGCCGACGTATGCGGCATCCGCACCTCCGGCGCCACCGCCGGCTCCCTTCACGACTACTTCAACCGACAGCGCGCCCGCAGGAATAGTGATGTCTACCGCGGTGGCGCCGGTATTCGTGCACGACACCTGCTGATCGAGTGACGGAACGGTATTAGTGCACGGCGGGCTCGCCTGCGCAGGAAGTGCAGTCAGCCCGGGGACAATCATGCAGACGGCAGTTGCGGCGGCCGCGGGCCAGGCACGTCGATCGCGCAGGAGACTCATTCCAGAATCGTATGCGGCGGAACGGTCTTTTCCCTTTCATCGCAGAAAGTACTCCCAGACAGATGCGTGCCGGCGGCGTCACCCCTGGATCGCTATTGCAGCGCTCAACACGTCCGCTAGCGTCAAGACATGGGCTCGGGTCATGACCACTCAGCGGCGGCATTAGCCTCGCCGCGCAGGCGCCTGCTCGCCGTCCTGCTCATCTCCATCGCGATCCTCATCGTCGAGGTGATCGGCGCCCTGCGCTCCGGCAGCCTGGCCCTGCTGGCCGATGCCGGTCACATGCTTACCGACGTGGCTGGGGTTGCCCTGGCCTTGCTCGCCGTCACGTTTGCCGCGAAGAAGGCGAGCCCCGAGCGCACCTTCGGTCATTACCGCGTCGAGATCCTCGCGGCAGTCGTCAATGCCGTGCTGCTCTTCGGCGTCTCGATCTTCCTGCTCATCGAGTCGTGGTCGCGCTGGAATTCCCCGCACGAAGTGAACGGCGGGATCGTCCTTGTCTTCGCCTGCATCGGCGTGGTCGCGAACCTTGTGTCGTTCTCGATCCTGCGCGGCGGGGCGAAGGACAGCCTGAATGTGCGCGGCGCGTATCTAGAAGTTCTCGGCGACCTGCTCGGCTCGGTGACCGTCATCCTCGCTGCACTCATCATCATGGCAACTGGCTGGGAACGCGCCGATGCACTTGCCTCAGCCATCGTCGCTTTCATGATGCTGCCGCGCACGTGGTCGCTCCTGCGCGAGGCCGTTGACGTTCTGCTCGAAGCAGCGCCGAAGGGCGTGAACATCGCCGAAGTGCGCGCGCACATCCTCGAGGTCGACGGGGTCCTCGATATGCACGATCTGCATATCTGGACGATCACCTCGGGCCAGCCGGTGATGAGTGCCCACGTCGTGGTGTCGGACGAGACCTTGGCGACCGGGTCAGCGCGAGTGCTCGACGAGCTGCACGAGTGCCTCGGGCATCACTTTGACGTGAACCACTGCACCTTCCAGATCGAGGGCGTCGGCCAGGCCGAGCGGGAGCACCAGCGCCACGACTAGCCCCCGTCCAGGAATCTCCTCCTACCGCCGTCTGGAT
Organism: uncultured Actinomycetes bacterium; assembly: GCA_937876275.1. Taxonomy (GTDB): domain Bacteria; phylum Actinomycetota; class Actinomycetes; order S36-B12; family S36-B12; genus CAIKZY01. The sequence goes on from CALFIA010000289.1 coordinate 4,444, forward strand.
TTGCCGATCTGCGGAACTTTCGGATTGCTCGGACCGTAGATGCGGTCTAGATTCCCTTCTCATGCCGCAGATTCGGATTTCGGACGCCGCCAGTCTCATGGGCGTCAGCGACGACACCGTGCGTCGCTGGGTCGAGTCCGGCCGCCTGGTGGGCGGCACCGACGAGGCCGGGCGCAAGACAGTCGACAGTGCCCAGGTGGCCACGCTGCTGTCGGAGGCCTCGACCGAGGCTGACCGCCCCGTGCCGACCTCGGCTCGCAATCGCTTCCCCGGCATCGTCACGCGTGTCGAGCGCGATGGAGTGATGGCACTCGTCGAGGTGCAGTCAGGGCCGCACCGCATCGTGTCGTTGATCAGCCGGGAGGGAGCCGACGAGCTGGGCCTCGAACCCGGAGTGATCGTCGCGGCAAGCGTGAAGTCAACCAATGTCGTCAT
>CALFIA010000290.1 GCA_937876275.1 uncultured Actinomycetes bacterium
CCGGCAGGATGATGCGCTCGTCGTCAGTGGTGGCGAGCTCGCGAGCGACCTTCGCGTAATGGCCGTGGATGCGCTGCATGATGAAGTAGATGACCGGGATCGCGATGACGACGAGCCAGGCACCTCGCGCGAACTTCGTCGTCAGGACGATGACCAGAACTGATGAGGTCATGATGAAGCCGAACGTGTTGATCGCCCGAGAGCGGATCATCGTTCGGCGTTCCTTCTTGTCGGTCACGCCCTTGAGATGGCGAGTCCAGTGCTTGATCATGCCGAGCTGGCTCATCGTGAAAGAGACGAAGACGCCGATCACGTACAGGTTGATCAGCTTGCTCGGGTCGGCGCCGTAAGCGACCACGAGTAAGACCGCGAGCCCGGCGAGAGTCAAGATGCCGTTACTGAAAGCAAGGCGGTCACCGCGCGTATGAAGCTGACGCGGTAGGTAGCCGTCCTTAGCCAGGACCGAACCCATCAGGGGGAAGCCGTTGAACGCGGTATTCGCCGCCAGCACGAGGATGATCGCCGTCGCCAGGGAGATGATGAGCACGATCAGGGACGAATTCGGGAAGACGGCCTCGGCCACCTGCACGATGACCGTCTTTTGATCGGTACGACCCTCGGGCATGCCGACCATGTCACTGGCCTGCTCGGCGTACTTCACGCCCGTCTTCAAGGCCAGCCAGGTGATACCGGCGAACATGGTCATCGAGATGACCGCGAGCATCAACAGCGTTGTCGCCGCGTTCTTACTCTTGGGCTCCCTGAACGACGGCACGCCGTTCGCGATTGCCTCAATGCCCGTGAGTGCGGTGGTACCTGACGAGAACGACTTGGCCACCAGGAACATCAGCGCGAGGCCGGCAAAGTTGTTCTGGGCGATGATGGTCCAGTTCGCGCTCTCGGCGGTGAGTTCGTGGCCCGTGGCCAACTGGATGATGGCCCAGCCGATCATGATGAAGATCGAGAAGACGAAGAAGTACACGGGGATAGCGAAGAACGCGCCCGACTCCTTGACACCGCGAAGGTTGAGCAAGGTGATGATGACGATCGCGCCGACCGAGAATGCCACCGGATTGTTACCGACGTAAGGGATGGTCGAACCCAGGTTCTGCACCGCCGAGGTGATCGACACGGCCACGGTCAGCACGTAGTCGATGAGAAGCGCACTCGCCACCATCACGCCCCACTTGGGGCCGAGGTTCACTGACACGACCTCGTAGTCGCCACCGCCACTGGGGTAGGCGTGCACGTTTTGTCGGTACGACGCCACCACGGCGAAGTAGACGACGATGACAAGGGCAGCCACCCAGATTCCGTAGCTATAGGTCGTGATGCCACCGAGCGAGAGCACCAACAGGATTTCCTGGGTGGCGTAGGCGTTGGACGACAGGGCGTCACTGGCGAAGACGGGGAGCGCGATTCGCTTCTTCAGCGTGGCGTCACCGAGGCGATCACTACGCAATGCCCTGCCCAGGAGCAGGCGCTTGACACCCTCGGAAACTGGCACGGACAGATGCTATGCCTGCTGCGCTCCACAACCGGACACCGGAGGCGTGTAGCGTTCAACTGTGCACATCGTGATCATGGGCTGCGGCCGAGTGGGCTCGCTCCTCGCCCACAGCCTTGACGACCTCGGCCACTCCGTAGCGGTCATCGACCAGGAGGCAGGCGCGTTCCGCCGCCTCGGCTCGCATTTCCGCGGCCTCACCGTCACCGGAGTCGGCTTCGATCGCGAGACCTTGGAATCAGCGGGAATCGAGCGTGCCGACGCCTTCACCGCAGTCTCGAGTGGCGATAACAGCAACATCCTCGGCGCACGAGTGGCCCGTGAGACTTACGGCGTTGAGCGCGTGGTTGCTCGCATTTACGACCCCCGTCGCGCAGAGATCTACGAACGCCTTGGCATTCCGACTGTTGCCACGGTCGCCTGGACAGCAGGCCAGATCCTGCGTCGAGTGCTCCCGATGGGTGCCCAGGAGGAATACCGCGACCCCAGCGGCACCATGTGCCTGGCCGAGGTTCACGTCGGTCCGCGCTGGATTGGCAAGCCCATCACCGAGATCGAGAGCGCGACCGGCGCCCGGATTGCCTTCATCACTCGCTACGGAGACGCGCTGCTCCCCCAGAGCTACACCGTTCTCCAGGACGGCGATCTGATTCACGCCTTGTACGCACCTGGTGACCGCGAGAAGGTCGAGCGCGTTTTCGAGCACGGACCGGAGGCCTCGTAATGCGGGTAGCAATTGCCGGTGCCGGCAAGGTCGGTCGCGCCATCGCGCGCGAGCTCGTGGGCAACGGGCACGACGTCCTGCTCATCGACCGCGACGGCTCACTCGCCGGACGTGGCGGAGTCGAGGGCACCACGTTCATTACCGCCGATGCCTGCGAGATCTCCGCACTCGACGAGGCAGGGCTTGCCGACTGCCAGGTCGTGGTTGCCGCCACGGGTGACGACAAGGTCAATCTGGTCATCTCCCTGCTCGCCAAGACCGAGTACGGAGTGCCCCGCGTTGTGGCTCGCGTCAATCATCCGAAGAACGAATGGATGTTCGACGAGTCGTGGGGCGTTGACGTGGCCGTTTCGACCCCGCGCATGCTCTCGGCACTCGTTGAAGAGGCTGTGAGCGTGGGCGACCTGGTGCGCCTGTTCACCTTCCGTCAAGGCGATGCCAACCTCGTCGAGATCACGCTGTCGTCCGACTCCCCCGTGGTCGGCCATCGAGTGGGCGATCAGAACTGGCCCACTGACACGGCGCTTGTTGCCATCGTGCGCGGCCCGCGCGTATTCGCGCCCTCAGCCGATGATCCACTCGATGCCGGTGACGAACTTCTGTTCGTGGCCTCGCCGGATCAAGAAGCTGAGCTGCAGCGCCTACTCGGGCACCTCTGACGCCTTCGCGGCACGCCTGGCCTCAAGAATCGGGGCCAGCACCCGGTAGGTGAAGTACGCAGCAGCCAAGAAGAGCGGCCAGCCCATCACGATCTTGACGATGCCCAGGGCAGTAACCCAACCGGCGAGATACAGCGGCGTCTGGACGATAACTCGACCGAAGAACAGCATCACCCACAGCCAGCTCGCTGCGGCGTAGGTGCGACGCAGGGCCGGCTCACGACGCCACGCGGTGCCCTCTGACGCGAGGTAGCCCATGGCGATTCCGAGCAACGGCCAGCGCACCAGGATTGAGATCAAGAACGCCGTGCCGTAGGCGAGATTCGTCAAGAGGCCCGGCAGGAAGAAGTTCTCCGCTCTTCCCGTCTTCCAGGTGAAGATTGCCGACACCGCGAGCCCGATCAGACCCGCGCCCACCTGCTGAAGTGGTTCGCGACGAATGAGTCGCCAGGCCACGATGAGCAATCCGGCGATGACTGCTGCGATTACTGACGGGCGGAGGCTCTGCCCGGTGATGATGTACGCGGTGATGAAGACCATCGTCGGCAGACCGGAATCGATGATTCCGCGCCACCCGCCAATGGCACGTTCGAGCAGCAGGCTCTCGGCGCGAACGTCAGCAGTGGTCTCGTGCTCAGCTTTCGGCTCGTCAGCATGTTCGTTCATCAGTGGGCCGAGGGCAGAAGCAAGTAGCGGGGATTGAACACGGTCAAGTGATGATCGTTGGTCGTGATGCGGCCGTGAATGATCATCTTGCGGCCCGGAGCGATGCCATCGATGCGGCGACGACCGAGCCACAGAACGCGCAGGCTCCCGGATCCGTCGTATAAGTCGATCTCGAGAGCCGGGATGGAGGTGCGAGGACGGATCGTCAATGTGCGCACGGTTCCGCTGACGCGGAGCTTGTCACCGGGCTTGCATTCGGAAATGCGCGAGATTTCGGCATAGCTCAACTCATCGAGGAGTTCCTCTGCCTCGAGCTCTGCTTGGTTGCGGCCCAAACGAGAGAACCGCTCACGAAGTCCGGTCAACGGATCTCCGTGATCTCAGGGCCGCGCTCGAAAGATCGGAAGAGCGTCGTGTAGGGAAAGAGTG
>CALFIA010000291.1 GCA_937876275.1 uncultured Actinomycetes bacterium
CGCAGGTACCACTGGTTCAGCTTCTTCTTCGTGACCACTGAGTCGCAGCGCTCGCACAGGCCGCCGACCACCTGCTCATTGGCAAGCACGGTCTGGCAGGTCGGGCACCAGTTGACTGCGCTGTCCTTGCGGTAGGCCAGGCCACGCTTGAACATCTGCAGGAAGAACCACTGATTCCACTTGTAGTACTCGGGGTCGCACGTGTTGAACACGCGATCCCAGTCGAACGAGCAGGCATAGCGGCGCATCGATGCCTTCTGCTGTGCGATGTTCTCGTAGGTCCAGACGACCGGATCAGCGCCGCGCTTGATTGCCGCATTCTCGGCAGGCAGGCCAAAGGCATCCCAGCCGATGGGGTGCATGACATTGAAGCCCTTCTGGACCCAGTAGCGGGCAATCACATCGCCGAGGGCGTAGGCCTCGGCATGACCCATGTGAAGGTCACCGGAGGGGTACGGGAACATGTCGAGCACGTACTTCTTGGGGCGCGGGTCATCGGCGCGGCCCGAGCGGAAGGGGGCGAGGTCATCCCAGACCGGGAGCCAGCGCTCCTGGATCTCCATGACGTCGTAACCGCCGGCTTCGGCCTGGCTGCTCTCGGAATTCGTGTGCTCGCTCATGAGGGGTCCAGTCTACGAGGTGGGCGCGCGAGCGGGTCGGCTCGCCGCCCTCGGCAGCCAGGCACCACTATTTCCTCATGGCATCGATGGTCGGGGACGTGCTGAGAAGCACTACTCGAGTGGAAAAGGCGAACGTGCACTGGCTCCGCCCGGTCATCACCGGTGTCGTGACCTGTGTCATCGCGGCCCTGAGCATTGCGACCGGGCACAACGCCTACGCACTTCCCTTGGTCACCGGAGCATGGTTCACCTCGGTGCTCGATTCCCACGAGGTCTTCGGGATTCATCTCCGAACAATGTGCGGCTCAGCGCTGTGGCTGGCGCTTGGCGCAACGATCGGTGGCCTTGCCTCGAGCACGGGCTACTGGCAGCTTCTGATCGTCGCCGTGATGGCGATGGCCTGCGGATTTGCCGGCGCTTTCGGCGATTTCGGCGTCAGGGCCGGCAGCCTCACCTTGGCGATGTATGCCCTCTTTGCCGGTATCCCTCTATCGGAGCGCTCAGCACTTCAGTCAGGTCTGCTCACCCTCGTCGGCGGCGCTATCACCATTCTCATCACTGTCGGCTTCTACCTCATCGGCGCCCGGACCCAGCTCTTTGGTCAGCACGTAGTCAAGGAAAGCGCCCTCGCACGGCTCAGGAGTCATCTGCATTCAGGTGACATGTTCTTGCGCCATGGCGTCAGGTTGAGCGTGTTGATGGTCGTGGCCACCGCCATCGCGCACACCATCACTTGGCCGCACGAGTACTGGATACCGATGACTGTCGCCTGGGTCGCACGACCGGGGCGTCAACTTACGTTGGAGCGAACGTGGCTTCGCATTCTGGGCACACTGGCAGGAATCGTCATCATCACCTGTCTGATGTTCAGCACGGGCAATCCCCCTTACGAGCTGGCGATACTCGTGGGTGTTGGCGTCGCGGTACTCCTGGCCTTCGTGCGAGCCAATTACGCCATTGCGGTGATCGGTCTGACGATGGCGATCATGGCCCTCTTCGCCATCGATGGTGAATCCGTCGAAATGAATGCGCCTTACCGTATCTGTGCCACTCTCATCGCCGGGGTGCTGCTTACTCTCGGCGTCCTGCTGTGGCCAGTCGACAAACAGACCAGCACGAATTGAACACTGCGTATCCGCTCGCGCAAGCACCGTGCGCGTCACATCGACGTGATCACGTGCTGTGCACCAAGATCATTCCCATGGCATCTGGGTTGAAGGCGGTGCTCGCCAGCACCACTCGTCTCGAGAGGGCGAACCTCCACTGGCGCCGCCCCCTGATCGCAGGAATTGTCACCGGCCTGCTGGCGGCCCTGTGTATCGCGACGGACCACACCTCCTACGCAGTGCCGCTCGCCGTGGGCTCTTGGTTCACCTCGCTGATCGACACCCAGCAGAAGTTCGGCCTGCATCTGCGCACGATGTGCTGGTCTGCCCTGTGGCTGGCGATCGGAGCCACCATCGGCGGGCTCGCATCAAGTACCGGCTACTGGCAATTGCTCATCGTTGCTGCGATGTCCGTGGGATGCGGATTCGCCGGCGCATTGGGCGGGCTCGGTCTGGGAAATGGAAGCCTGACACTTGTCATGTATGCGGTCTTTGCCGGGGCACCGATGACCGACAGATCCGCGGTGACTACCGGACTGCTGGTCCTCCTCGGCGGGCTCGTCACGATCGCTACCTCGACCTTGATTTACGCCATCGGATCACGGGAGCAGATGCGCGAGCGCCCTGCTCCCGCAATCCCGATAGGCCGCCGACTGCGAAGCCATCTTCACCTTCACGACGAATTCGTGCGCCACGGAGTGCGGCTCGCGATAGTCATGGTGGTGGCAACCGCGATTGCTCATGCCCTCCGCTGGCCACATGAGTACTGGATTCCGATGACCGTCGCCTGGGTGGCGCGTCCCGGTCGGCAACTGACGTTGGAGCGCACCTGGCATCGCGTAATCGGAACGATCGCCGGCATCGTCTTCGTCACTGCCTTGATGCTCACGGACGGTAACTCCCCCTATAAGCTTGCGGTTCTCGCAGCGGCTGGGGCCACGCTGACTTTGATCTTCGTCCGAGGTCATTACGCGATCGCCGTGGCAGGTATCACCATCGCCGTGATGTCCTTGTTCGGTATCGAAGGTCAGTCCTTGGACATGAATGCGCCGTACCGAATCTGGGCCACCCTCGTCGCGGGAGTGCTGCTGACGCTCGGCACCTTGATCTGGCCATCAGCCGACTGACCGTTAGTTAATCGGCAGGAGCGCCGCGGCCTGGGAACGAATGATGTCGAGCGACTCCGGGGTGCGCGCACGCAAATCGGGTGCCGACTGCGACTTCGAGAGTTTCTGGCCGGAGTCATCGGCAATGAGCGCGTGATGCACGAAGTTGGCCTGCGCAAGCCTCTCTGCCCCCAGATAAGGCGCAAGCCAGGCATGGAGCGCACTTGAGTCGAGCAGGTCAACGCCGCGCACGATGTCAGTGACACCGAGATCGCGATCCTCGATCACCGTGGCTAGGTGATAGGCCGGCAGGCCATCGCGCCGCCACAGCACGACATCGCCGTGTGCCCTCGCGAGATCGATCGACTGACCGCTCATCTCGACGAAGGTGCCTTCCGGAATGCGCAGGCGAAGAGCTGTCTGCTCAGCAACGAGATCGTGACCTGCAGTCGAGCACTCCCCCGCGCAGCGCAACCCGCCGGCTGCCGCGAGATCGGCTCGGGAACAGGCGCAGGCAAAGACCTCGAGAC